>JAHIKV010000147.1 GCA_018897395.1 Planctomycetota bacterium
ACAGGTTTGGGATAGTGTGTATAAGGGTTCCTTCTCCGATGCAAAGTACACTGGCAATTCACCACCGCTGACTCGCCAACGAAGCTGTGGCGATTATACCCCGTGATCGAACCTGTCAATTTCAGTCTGAAAGACCACTAGTGGTCTGTTCATCTCGACTTTACACGTTGGGTGCCACTGCTGGCTTGTCCAGCAGTGCCGGAAACACGGTTGGACAAGCCAACCGTGGCACCCGTAATTTCAACTTGGACAGACCACTAGGTACGTCGCGGACGTACCCTACGGTGCTTGCGCACTATAGTTGTCTGGAGAACGCCATGCCGCTGTTCGAGACCATTACCGACTTGGCCGAAGCCGCCGAAACGCTCCGCCGGCGACATTACGGCGTGATCGAGGTCTCCGACGGCCGGTTCCGTCGCGTGCTGCTTCGGCCTTTTCCGAAGATCGTCTCGTTGCCGGGCATCCTCCTCTTTGGGGGGACGAGGCATCGACGACTCCCGGGCGACCGCATTCGGCTCTACTTCAATCGGCCCCGGCGTTTCCCCAACTTTCTCGTGCTGAAGTACGCCGAATCGGCCCGCGAGACCAGCCTGGGAACGCTCGCCGGAGCGCTGGCCGTGCTGGACGAGATTGCCCGGCTGACCGGCAGCGACGCCCTGCTGTGCGACGTATCGAACGGACGAATCACATCGAGGCTGTTGAGTCGCCGGGGCTGGACGCCGCACTGCCGGTCGCGGCTCCACCGGCACTACATCAAGCGGTTCTACGGTGTATACCCTCATCCGATGAACTTGGCCTCGATCAACGTTCCCAACACCGACGCGACTTTGCCTTCATCTTTGGGGTGAAGCGAGCCGAGCCGCTTTTCCACCAACGACTCCGCAACGGTGGCGATGAGCGCTTTCAACCAGGTTGGGTTAATGAGACCTGCTTCACGCCACTTGTCAAGCTGGAACTCACGCCCTTGAGCACGAGAGGTTAACGGCACGATCACAATGTCGCCATGACGCGCCGAGAATTCGTTCGGACTGACGACAAGCACGGGGCGGCGCTTATGAGTGGTCAGGTCCGTGAAAGGAAAACGGACGAGAACGACGTCTCCGGTCTTACAAGTTGTCGTAGACGGCATCTTCTTCGTCGTCCCATGCTTTTGCCAAGGTCTGCTCTTGCAATTTCAACCAGTCGGCGTCTCCCGCCGATCCTTCCTCCTCGAACAAAACAATGACGCTGCACGGAGGAACGCCCTTGGCGTCTTCGGGGATGTGGATTTCCTTCCCGTCGTACGTTGTTCGAATTGCCAGCATGGTTGGTCTACCCTCGATCAAGTTATTCAATTTATGATACAAAAGGATCAGCGGGAAGTCAATCCTCCGAGCACTACGAGAATCATCCGCCACGCGCCGAGCATCGCCGCCATCAGCATCAAACAGACGAGCATCGCCGCCGGGACCAGCCAGCCCATGCCGAACACGTCTTGCGTGTAGTCCCAGACACCGTTCCAAAAGACGATCGTAAACAGCGTCGCCAGACAAAGGAACGGGCCGTAAGGGATTTCCTTGTCCCGCAACACGATCAGACGCAACAGGCCGACAGCCACGCCGGCCAGGGGGGCGAGGAAGAAGATTACCATGCAAGGCTGCCAGCCGAGGAACGCGCCGATCATTGCCATCAGCGTCACGTCGCCGAAGCCCATCGCCTCGCGTCCGAGCGTGGCGGAGCCGATCACCCGGACCAGCCAGATCAGCCCGCCGCCGGCGGCCATGCCGACCAGCGCGCCGAGCAGCCCCTCCCAGCCCGAACCGCCGCGGAACCATACCAGGACGACGACCGCCGAACCGAAGACGGCCATTCGCAGGATGCGGTAGGTGGTTCGCTCGCGGACCATTCTGGCGCAGCAGAGCCGCACCGCCCGCAACAGGCCGTGGCGTCGATACCACGTCCGCGGCAGCAGCGCGGCGCACCACAACCACCAACAGCCAAGCCCCACGGCAAGCGGACCGATCCAGGGGGCGCCGCCGAGCCGGGCGGGCCAATCGTTGGGCGAAGTGACGTGCAAGAAGTCGAGAGCGGGCGGGATTTCCGCAAACGCTACGACCGGCAACAGCGACCACGGCCAAGCGGCCGCCAGCAACAGCCCCGCCAGAGTGCCCAAGACGGTGATTTCGTCGGGGATGATCTTTTCGTCCACGTCGATCATCGAGCCGGCCAGCATCAAGGCGATCAGGACGCTGTGCGCCGCGAATTGGAGGTGCAAGATTTGCTGCACCGGCGGGGACGATATTTGCATCTGCGCAATTCCGGCGGGCAATAGTCCCGCCGCGCCGACTTCCCACCAATATAGCCAGGCGAGCCCCAGGCCGGCGAACACCTCGATCGACATCGGCCGCACCCAGAAGCCCGCGCCGTGCAGGGACGACTCGCGCCGCAAGCCGAGCCAGCCGACCACGGGCAGCCGGTCGGAAAATCGTCTCGGCGGCGCTGCCGGATCGGGGCGCGACCAGGGGCTGATCGGCCGCGGATACCACGCCAGGCTATAGATCGCCCAATTCACCGCCCCGCCGACGCACGCGCCGAGTACGAACAGCACGACCAGGCGGACTTCCAGCGGCGTTGACAGGATCAGGTTCATGTGACGACCTTCGATTGCAAATTGCACGATGCAATGATTTCCTCGGCCAACTCGTCCGGCTTCCTGGCGTCGGTGTCAATTACCATGTCCGCCAATTCTTGATAGATCGGCGTTCGAGCTTGAAGAAACTGCATAATTTCCCGCACCGGACCGGAGTCGGATAGGGGGGGGCGATGGTCGGCGGTCCAATCGTCGTCCTCCAGTCGGGCCAAGATCGCGAGTGGCTCCGCCCGAAGCCAGACCACCTTGCCTGCCTCGCGCATTGCCCGGCGGCTCTCCGGCCGCAGGGGCGCCCCTCCGCCGGTCGCCAGAACCAAGCGGTCGCGACGGCAGAGATCGGCGATCACGGCGGCCTCGAGTTCACGGAATGCCGGCTCCCCGTCTTCGGCAAAAATCCTTGCGATCGACTTACCCGCACGGCGCTCGACTTCGTCGTCGGAGTCCGCCCACGGCCACCCCAACCGCTCGGCCACGAGCTTGGCGAGCGTGGTTTTTCCCGTTGCACGGTAGCCGATCAGCGTCAGGAGCATGGGGATCAAGGGATTGGGGATTGGGGATTGGGGATTGGGGATTGGGGATCAGGAATCGAGAAAATCAAATTATGATGCCGCGATTTCCTCCAAAAGCCGCTTGCGGTTTCGCAACGATCGACTGGAAAAAAACCACCGCGGCGCCGCCCAAGGTAATCGAGAACCCATCGGGCGACAAGGGGTGACGGCGCGATTGCGTGAAACGAATGCCGCCGGCTGACGTGCGGCCGGGGGACTTGTCCGCCGTGTGGAATGTGGAATTATCGCAGCCGACGCGGCGTGCAAGCACGCCGGCTAAACGGCGAACCCTAATCCCTAACCTCTAACCTCCAGGCCCCAATCGTCGGTCTCTCGCCCACCGGCGAATTCGCCGTCCATCCCGAGACGAGTTTTCAGTTCGTCGAACTGTTGGGCGAACAAGTCGCTGGAGGAATGGACGTGTTCCGCCTCGGTGATGAAGCGGATCTGCTCGTTGCAGTCCACGTTGCGCTGCCGAAGGATGTCCTCGAACTCCCGCAACTGTTCGCCGTAGACGATCAGCAGTTTGTGTTCGTCGAACTGGATTTCCTGCGGCACGCCCGGATTGAGAACCGCCAGGCCGGTGCAGCCGTCGTTCATCAGCAGTTCCTCGTATTCCCAGAGGACGCTTTTCAGCACGGGCAAGTCGATGTGTTCGCGGTACAGGTCGGCGTGTCCCTTGTGGCGCCGTTTGTGGCTGGTCTCCAAAACCACGTCGACGGTGAAGCCCAGCGGGTCGAGCAACTCCATAAACGTCTCGAAGAGATGCTCGCGGGAAACGGAGGCCATCAGCACCGGCACGCTGTTGTGGTTCTCCTCGTCGCGGAAGTAGTCGTGCCGATAGCCTTGGCTGGGAACGACTTGAAGGTTGTACGAGGGCCGAACGGCGTCGGCCAGCATGAAGTTTCCGTAGCGCGACACCTCGAGATGCGACTCCAACTCGGCTTCGCTAAGTTGCTGGAAGCTGCTGGCGCCGGTCGGCAACTCGCCTTCACGGAATACATTTCTAAAAAATTGTTGGAGAAAACCCATCGATGCTCTCTATCTAGTGGCAAACAACAATTGGGGGGCGGGGGGTCTCGATCGAAGCTGGGGGGCTTGCTATCAAACCTTAGGTTACGCTTGGCGGCAAACGCGCCGTTGTCTCCTGGCCGATACCCCCTCTTCTTTTTTCCCGTCCTCGACAAAAAAGGGACAACCCTCACGCGCCCCATATCCGGCAAACCTTGTTGGGGTGGCAGTTGTACTGCCACCCCATGAATTACGGTGGTTCCGGGGGGGTGGCAGTACAACTGCCACCCCAACGTAATAACGCCCTTATCCAAAGGGATTTACGTTAGTCTAGCACCGGAAAACCGCCTCGGGGGCCGTTGCCGCCGGCTTGCCCGGAAAACTTCCGCCGCCGCCTGTGCGCCGCGCCGGTTGGCAAAGAGTTTACCGCCGGGTAGCCGTAAAACCGCCCGTCCGGTAAACTTCTTGGATCGGACGCAACATACGCAAAGGAAAAGGGTTCCATGAACCGAAAAATCGCCGCAATCCGCCGACTCGCCGCCGGGCTGTTGATCCTGGCTGGTTGCACAAACAATTCCCCGCAGTTTCAGGCGGAACAAAGACCGGACGCGACATCGGCCGACGCCGAAGCAAACCCCCGCTCGCTCGAGGCGCGCGAATCGTGGGACGTTTACGTCCTGCAAGGCAAGCGGGTGGGATACGGACATACGACGATCCGCCGCCAACTCGAATCGGGCCTCGAAGTTGTCCGCACCGAAAACGTCAGCCGCTTGACGCTCCGCCGAGGCACCGACGTCAGCGAGCAGGTCATCTCCGGCACGAGCGTCGAAACGCCCCGGGGCGAATTGATCGGCTTCCAGAGCGAGATACGGATGGGGCCCGGCGCAATCCTTACGTTTGGCTCGGCCCATGGCAAGAAGCTGGACATCATGATGCTTGGGCCGGGCGAAACGAAACCGAAGCGAATCTTGATCCCCTGGTCGTCAGATTACTTCGGGCCGTTCGCCACCGAGCAGACACTGTTGCGCCGCCCGATGAAACCCGGCCAACGACGCGCTTTCAAGACCATCGTGATCGGCTTCAATCAAGTAGCCGACGTGGAACTGACCGCCAAGGACTTCGAGTCCGTCAAATTGCCCAACGGCATGCGTGAACTGCTCCGCGTCGAAACGCTCACCCGGCTGCCCGACGGCCAACAGATCAAGGGGACGCTCTGGTGCGATCGGTCCGGCGACACGTTGAAGACGTACAGCGAAGCGATGGGGCTGGAAACCTTTCGCGTCTCGAAGGCCGAAGCACTAAAAAAAACCGACGCCGCGGAACTCGACCTGTTGCCCAGCATGATGGTCGAAGTCCAGCAGCCGCTGTCTGATCCGCACCGGACGAAACGGGTACGTTACCGGGTCCAATTGGAGCGGGGCGATCCGGCAAAATCGTTCGTCACCGGACCGACGCAGAGCGTCAAGTCAATCGACCCGCACACGGCCGAGATCACGGTCTACGCGATCCGTCCGGGCCAGGCCGCGGGAAACCCCGACGCACCGGCCGAGCAGCCCACCGACGACGACCTCCGGCCTAACAATTTTATCCAGAGCGACGATCCGCTGATCCGCGCCAACGCCCAAAAGGCCGCCGGCGACGAGAAAGACCCCTGGCGCGCGGCGGTGGCCCTGGAGCGGTTCGTCCACGACGAAGTGAAGGACAAGAACTTCACGCAGGCGTTTGCCACGGCGGCCGAGGTGGCCCGTTCGCGCGAAGGGGATTGCACCGAACACGCGGTCTATCTGGCCGCTCTGGCCCGCGCCCGCGGCATCCCCGCCCGGCTGGCGATCGGATTGGTATACATCGAGGGCCGGCGGGCGTTCGGCTTCCATGCCTGGACCGAGGTGTACGTGAAGGACCGATGGATACCGATCGACGGCACACTCGCCCACGGCGGCATCGGCGCCGCGCATTTGAAGATCGCCGCGAGCAACCTTAAAGAGGCTTCGGTCTATAATGCGCTGCTGCCGGTGGTAAAACTCATCGGCGGGCTGCGGATCGAAATCGTCGATATTGTGCGAAAGCAACCGTCCGCGGGAGGCTGTTCGCTTCGGATGCAAAAACCTTGTCTCTCCGAGTAAAGCTGCTACAATGGCGGGGAGCTTTCGATCTCACTACCTGGAGCTTTATGGGAGGCACGGTCATGCGTAAGAGAACCCTCGCGATCTGTTTATCATTGTTCTTTGGCTGTTTTCTGGGGCTATTGACTACACCGGTTTTCTCGGAGGCCGCCGACGAAGGCCAAAGTGGCCGGAGCAGCCTTTGGATCGATTTTTTCCGGGGCGAGCCTTTAAGCTACGAGGAAGTCCTGGACGATCTTGCCGGCGTGGACGTGGTCTATCTTGGCGAGTATCACGGCGTCGATCGGCATCACGAAATCCAGCGGAGGATAGTGACCGACTTGGCCCAACGGGGAAGGCCCTTGGTTCTGGCCATGGAGCAACTGGAATCGTTTCAGCAGCCCGACGTGGACCGGTACAATCGGGGAGAGATCGACTTCGACCAATTGGCGGAGGCCATCGAGTGGGGGCGGCGTTGGGGCAACTACAAACAATACCGGCCGATCGTCGAGGCCGCCCGTAAAGCCAATATCCCGGTCTTGGCGCTGAACGCCCGATCCGAAACGATCCGCCAGGTCGCGCGGAGCGGCGGACTGGACCGCATGGATCCGAAGGCGCGAAGCGAGCTGCCCGCCGACATTTGGCTGGACGATCCTGCGTACCGGAAAAGGCTCAGCCTTCAGATGATGGTCCACGCGGCGGCCAATCCCGAGACCTTGCGTCCGATGATCGAGGCGCAGATCGCGCGGGATGAGGCCATGGCCTCAGCGCTTTGTTCCTTCCTGAAGTCGGAAGCCGGCCGAGGGCGGGCGGCCATCGTCCTCTGCGGCGCGGCACACGTCACCTTCGGGCAAGGGACCGCGTCGCGCGTCCGGCGGCGGTTGCCGGAGATCAAGGAGCGCATCGTTCGGCTTTCGGCCAGTAGCGACGTGGTGCTTTCACCGCAGAGCCGGGCCGTCGCCCGCCCAGTCATCATCACCCACGAACAACTCCGGCAGATCGACAGGCCGATCGCCGACTATCTTTACGTGACGAGCCTGAAAACGACCAGCAAGCCACCCGCGACCGAAAAAGGGGGAATTAACTAATTCCACATTGTTTCCTAGCGCGGGCTGCTAACACCCCCGCTTGTTCCCGCGCTCCGCGTGGGAACACACTGCCCAGGACGCTCCGCGTCCGATGCGCTTGATACCGTGTCTTCTCGGCAGTGACGCGACGGCTGGCACTTTCGGCCGACGACGACTATACTGCCGGAATGACCATCTATACCCGAACCGGCGATCGGGGCGAAACGGGCCTGTTGGGCGCGGCTCGCGCGCCGAAGGACTCGCCGCGGCTGGAGGTCTGCGGCGATCTGGACGAATTTGACGCACTGCTCGGCTTGGCCCGCTGCGAACCGATGGCCGAGGACGTCGCGGTGCTGTTGGAGCGGATTCAACGCCGCATGGTGGCCGTCCGCGCCGAGGCGGTCGCTCCGGCTACTCCATCCCGCATCGACGCGGTCGGTCCGCCGGACATTGAAGAACTCGAACGGGCCATCGACCTTCACGACGCCAATCTCGAGCCGCTGACGACGTTCATCGTCCCCGGCGGCAGTCGAGCGGCGGCGGTGCTCCACGTTGCCCGGGCGGTCTGCCGACGCGCCGAGCGGCGGCTGGTCTCGCTCGCCCGCGCCGAGCCGTCGTCCGTTTCCCCATCGCTGTCGGCCTACGTGAACCGTCTGAGCGACCTGCTTTTCGTGCTTGCCCGCTCGTCGAACGCACAGGCCGGGCACGGAGATTAGGGGCTAGATCCGCTTGCGGTTTCGCAACCGCGCGGGATGGTGCTAAAGCGTTACTCCGCGCTACAACTCCAGCACGTGCGCCACCCCGAAGGTTGCGCCGCCGGCCAGCGCGGCCAACAAGACCGCGCCGAAATAATCGAGGAAATGCACATACCCCATTCCGCCGCGCAGCCAAGCGAACAGGAACATACAGATCATTACCGTGCCGCAGAAAGCGATAATGGTATACTTTATATGTCGCTGTGTTTTGTCGTCGTCCATCGGACCGATCCCTTTTCGTAAGTTACTCTTCGATAACTTCCTTAACGAGTTGGACAAAATGCGGATTTTTCTGCGACTTGTTCAGATCGGCGGTCTTCTTGTCGGCTTCCGCCCGCTGGCTATACTCGAACATCGCGATTCGCTTCAAAGACTGATTGAAGACGCCCCAAAAGGCCTTTAGGCGGACTTCTTTGACCACTTTTGCGCGGCTTTTTCGCTTGGCGGGGGCCTTTTTCGCGGCGGGCTTCTTCTTGCCACCGCTCCGTTCCGCCGCATCGTTCTCCTCGCGCAACTCTTTGCGGTTTAATACTTTACGAGCCATATCTCTCCCTCGGTGGGGTTTGCGTAATTTAGGCGGGTCATTGTAGCCGATTCCCGCCCAATTTGCCAGAGCGCTCTGGGCAGCGGCCGATCGGCGTCTGGAGACGCCTCCTACAAATTTACCTCCGCCTTTACCCGGTAGGCACGCCCCGAGTCTCCCTGGAATGTAATAGGCAGCGGTTCGAGCACGCCCTGGGAAACCAGCCGATCGAAAACCGCCGGTTGGACGAAGTCGGTGAAGCCGTAGTTTCCGGGGCTGCGGTATCGGTCGATCTCGCTCCAGTTTACATAGACGTAGGCGATGTTCCGCGAGAGGAGTTCCGCCCGCACTTCCGTCGCCGTCTTGTCCTTGACCAATTGCTCGAAGATGCAGTCGTCGAAACAGGTGTTGTACGAGACCGGCGACTGGAGGTCGAAGACGGCCGCGTCGCCGACGGCCAGCAGCCTGCCGCCGGCAAGCCGGGTATTGAAGCACCAGTGCCACTGACCGATCCGCCGTGGATCGTTGCGGAGATCATCCAAGGGGACGAACCAGGCGTTGTACCAGACTGCCGAGGAAGCCAGCAGGAAGTTTGCCGCCAGACCGGCTATCAGCAGTCCTCGCAGCAGCCCGCGCCACCAGCGCTCGACGTTCCAACACGCCCCGGCCCCGGCCAACAATGCCACGACCGGCAAGACGGGCATCCAGAAGCGGTCGATCCGGTGGGTACACAACCACCACGCGGCAATCACGAATACCATGTATGCCGACAACATCCAGACGATCGATTGCGAAGCCGCGAGCGGTTTGGCTTTTATCATTTGTTGGGGCGGCAGTTGTACTGCCACCCCGTTTGTGTTCCGAATTGCCGGAGCGGCAGTACAACTGCCGCTCCAACGTTTATCAAGCGGTTTGGCTTTTAAGAGCAGCCCCAACAGCGCCAAGGCCGCCAGCGGAACGACCAGCGGGCTGAGCCACTCGCTCGTCAAGACCACGCTCCCGAGGTCCCTGCCGAGAGCTTTTGGCGAGAAGTCGTGCGGACGGTGGACCTCGTTCCAGCGATGATTCTTTTCCTCGTTCCACGTTTTGCCGTCGAACGCTTCATAGAGCAACGGGTAGGTGGGGTTGCCGGTGAATGCCCAGTTTTTGGCGAGCCACGGCCCGCAACTCACGGCGGCCGCCAACAGAAACAGCATCAGCGAGGCCGTCCCTCTTGAGACGTTTCTTATGAGCGTGTAGCGGGCGGGCTTGCCCGCCGTGGAAATGCGTTTTAGTCCGCTGACGAATACCCAAACGCCAAGCGGCAGCAGCACGAACAGCGCGGCCGGGTACTTGGTGGCCACCGCCGCGCCGGCAAAAAAACCGGACAGGGCCGCCCCGTGGTTGGTCTTCAACAGCAAAGCGTAGACCGCCAGGAACAGGTAGCAGGCCGTGGCGCCTTCGATCAAGCCGCTCGTCGAGATGCCGACCACCCAGGGGATCGAAATGTAGGCCAGCGCCGCGACGACTCCCGCGCCGGCGGAAAAAAATCTCCGGCCGGCGGCCAGCAGCGCCAAGGCGCATAACGGAGTGAAGGCGGCGATGACCGTCTTGCCGGCCAGTGCGCCCAGCCACCAGTCGCCTGATATGACCATCGCCAGCAGGGCGAGCATCTCCGCGCCCAGCGGCATGTTGCCGTAGACGTTGTGCGGCAGGAAAGTGATCCGCCCTTGCTGAAAAAACTCCTTGGGCGCCTGGAGGTGATACTCGCGCACGTCGAAGTCCAGCGGCGGCAACATGGCGGCCAGCACGATCGCCAGCACGAACGGCAGGGCCAACCAGAGCCATCCCGCGCGGAGCACGTCGGGCACGCGGTGTTGGGGTGGCAGTTCGCGTTGGGGTGGCAGTTCAACTGCCACCCCAACAGATGAATAACCGGCGGGCGCTCCGGCGGCTGTTAGCCGCCGGCTATTTCTTCGCCGTCGCCATACCCAAGCCGCCGCCAGCAGAGTCAGTCCGGCCGGGACGGCGAAGGTCCACATCCGGTCAAGCACTCCGAACAGACCCAGCAGCAGCGTCCACGTGCTCAGGGCGGCGAGTCCCACCCCTAGTGAAAAAACGAACGTTTCCAAGGTGGAAAAAGGGGGACAGGTCCGGTTTGTGCGGAGCACCCGAAGGGCCGCTGCGCGGCAAACCGGACCTGTCCCCCTTTTTCCGCCCACTCTACAAAGCCGCATCATCAGCCTACCCAGCACGGCGGCCCAGGCGAGGACCGTCCCGGCCGCCAGCAGCACCGGCAGCCGATCGGCCAGGGCGAATTGCGGCGGCGAGCCGAACCAAGCGAAAAACAGCCAATCGTCCGGCAGGAGCAGAATCTGCCGGAGCAGCTCGAATCGCCGCATCGGTTGGCCCGCCTCGCCGAGAAAGTCGGGCAACGGCACGACAAAAAACGCCGCCGCGTAAACGGCCAGTCCGACGAGGACGGCGGCGTTGAGCAGGTATTTCATGGTCGCTGCGGAGTCACGCCCTCGATGCTGTAGCCGGTCACCAACCAGCGGTCGCCTTCCAGCCGCAAGTTGACGACGACCCTCTGTGTGTAGGTGTTATAGGGAATCTGTCCCTTACGGTCTCGGCCGGTGCCGATGGCTTGGAAGTGAGCATGGGCCGTCGGCGGGCTGGTCAGGCGGTTGAAGTCGATCTCCAAATTATGGATTATGGCCTTGTCGACGTCGAACCGATCGAGCACCATACGGGAATCGTTGCGGGGGCGCTGGGCCGAGGGGGAGATGCAGCCGAGCAGCCGTTCGAGGTCGTTGTCCTCGACGGCCGCCGCCGCCGCGTCCAGGGTGTTCGTCACCGCCTCGCGGTCGGTGACGACCAATCGTTCGATCCCAAACCCCGCGAGCGTGAGCACGCCCACCAACAACATCCACCACAACAACTTCCCCTGCCCGGTGCGCAGCAATGCCATCGCCAAGCCCGCCTCGACGGCGATGCCGATGAAAAGAACGGGCCAGGGACTTTCGAGGAAGAAGGTCATCCGTCACTCCGGAGAGAAACAAATGATGAATTATGAATGATGAATTATGAATGTCACAAAAGACCTCATTGAAATTCATTCATATATTCATCATTCATAATTCATAATTCATCATTTCTTTGGGAACAGCGGTCCGCCGTAGAGGGCCGCTTCGCCGAGGACCTCTTCGATCCGCAGCAATTGGTTGTACTTGGCCATCCGATCGGTGCGCGAGGCTGAGCCGGTCTTGATCTGCCCCGTGCCCAGCGCCACGGCCAGATCGGCGATGGTCGAGTCCTCGGTCTCGCCGCTGCGGTGGCTGGTCACGCTCGAGTAGCCGTTTCGCCGGGCCAGCTCGATGGCCTCGATCGTCTCGGTCAGCGTGCCGATCTGGTTCAGCTTGATCAGTATGCCGTTGGCCACGCCTTCGTCGATGCCGCGTTGCAGCCGCTTGGTGTTGGTTACGAACAGGTCGTCGCCGACCAATTGAATCCGCTCGCCGAGCCGCTCGGTCATCAGCTTCCAGCCGTCCCAATCGTCTTGGGCGAAGCCGTCCTCGATCGAGCAGATCGGATACTTCTCGACCCACTTGGCGTACATTTCGACCAGCGCGGCCGAGTCGATCTGCTTGCCGTCGACCGAGTATGTTTTCTTGTCGACGTTGTAAAATTCGGAGGCGGCCGGGTCCAGGGCGATCAGCGCCTGGCGGCCCGGTTCGTAGCCGGCCCGTTCGACCGCCTCGACGATCAGGTCCAACGCCTCGGCGTTGCTCTTCAAGTCGGGTGCGAACCCGCCCTCGTCGCCAACGTTCGTCGAGAGCTTTTTGTCGTGGAGCACTTTCTTGAGGTTGTGAAAGACCTCGCAGCCGCAGCGGATGGCGTCGCTGAAGCAGTCGAAGCCCAGCGGCATGACCATGAACTCCTGCACGTCCACGGCGTTGTCGGCGTGGGTGCCGCCGTTGATGATGTTCATCATCGGGGCCGGCAACAGCCGTGCGCCGACGCCGCCGAGGTAGCGGAACAACGGCAGCCCACAGAAGTCCGCCGCCGCTTTGGCCGAGGCCAGCGAGACGCCGAGGATCGCGTTGGCGCCCAGGTTCTTCTTGTTCTCCGTCCCGTCCAGCTCGATCATGCGATGGTCGAGGCCGATCTGGTCCAGGGCGTCCATGCCGCACAGTTCGTCGGCGATTTTCGTGTTCACGTTATCGACGGCCTGCAAGACCCCTTTGCCGAGGTATTTCGTCTTGTCGCCGTCGCGTAGCTCGAGGGCCTCGTGGATTCCGGTGCTTGCGCCGCTGGGGACGGCCGCGCGGCCAAAGGAGCCGTCGGCCAGGTCAACGTCGACCTCGACGGTTGGGTTTCCGCGGCTGTCGAGGATTTGTCGGGCACGAATGTCTACAATCGTTGAACTCATCTGCGTATTTCCTGCTGTTTAGGACTGAATGTTGGTTGATTGTCGGATATTTGCGCCGCGTTTTGGTTCCGTTTAGCGGCCGCCGGCACGGCGGCCCGTGTTCTGTGGCAAGCCGCCGTGCCGGCGGCTGCTAAACGAACATAGCAACAAACCGCCATATTGTGCCCGATTTGCAGGCGGTTGACTAGCGGGGGAAAACGTAGTCGTTATGTCTCGCCTTTCGTTACGTCTGTCACTGGAGGGCTGCTCCCCCCTTCCTTTCCAGCCCGCTTAAAACTCGTTAGCATGGGGGCATGACGATGACCGAAACCGCCCCAGCCCGAGCCGAGCCGCTGCCGCTGCCGGAAAACTTCACCTCCGTGCAGCCGGGGGGTGGGGTCTGCTATCGAATCGAACTGGCCTGGGGACGTTGGCGCCGCTGGTGGCTGAAGCGTTTTCGGCCCGGCTACGTCCGCCGCATGGCCGCGCTGCGACGCGGTGAGGCCGACGGCGCCCCTCACGAGATTCTCGATCCCCGCGACTTGAAGTATTGCCGCAACCGTTGCCGTTGCGACTGGGATCCGGCCGACGACCCCTTCCGCCGGCGACGGCGGCTGTGGTTCACCCATTGGGGAATGGCCGAGATGCAATTGATGGGCTGGCCTCTGCTGGCGATTGCCGTCGCGTTGGCCGTCACGCCCGCTCGGTACTTGGCCGCCGTGCCCCTGATTGTGTTGTGCTGGTTGGTCTCGTTCTTTCGAGATCCGCCGCGACGGATACCAACCGGGCCGGGACTTATGGTCGCTCCGGCCGACGGAAAAGTGGTCGATATTACCCGCCTTGAGCACGACGAGTTCATCGGCGGACCGGCCGTGCGGATCGGCATCTTTCTGTCGATTTTCAACGTTCACATTAACCGGACGCCTGCCGAGTCGCGGGCGATCGAACTGCGCTATAGCCCCGGCGAGTTTCTCAACGCCCTGAATCCCCAGAGCGCCGAACGGAATGAAAACACCTGGATCGGGCTGGAAGAGGAGTCGCCGCCACGTCGGCGGATGATCGTCCGGCAGATTTCCGGGGCCATCGCCCGACGGATCGTCTGCGACCTGCGCCCCGGCGAAGTGCTGACGCGGGGACAACGGTTCGGTATGATAAAGCTCGGCTCCCGCACCGAATTGATCCTCGCCGACGACGGCGATCTGACAGTCGAAGTACAACTCGGCCGGCGCGTCCGGGCGGGTAAAACAGTGATGGCACGATATGGGGAAACAATGAACAATGTTCAATGAACAATGTTCAATGAACAATGAACAATGAACATTGTACATTGAAATTTGGTCATTGGACATTTTCCTGATCCCTGGCGTCTAACCCCTGACTACTACTCCATGCGTCCGATCCGCACCATCGCCGTCTTTCCGACGCTTTTGACGTTGGGGAACCTGATTTGCGGGTTCTTCGCCATCGTTGTGGCGGCGCGGATCGAGAAGCCCGATCCGCTGGTGGCCGGCATCGACCTGGCCGACACGACCAACGTGATGATCAGCGGTTGGCTGATTTTTCTGGGGATGGTTTTCGACGGTCTGGACGGCTACGTCGCCCGACTGGCGCGGACCACCAGCGATTTCGGCGCCCAGTTGGACAGCCTCTGCGACGTGGTCAGTTTCGGTGTCGCGCCGGGTTTCCTTTTGGTGAAAATGTGTCCCCGTTTCACGTTGATTCACGGTCATACTATCTGGATCATCGCGGCGGCGTTCGCGGCCTGCGCGGCGTTGCGGTTGGCGCGGTTCAACGTGGAGACCGGGGACGACGACGAACACCTTTACTTCAGCGGCCTGCCCAGTCCGGCCGCCGCGTCGGTGATCGCCGGGTTCGCCATCATGTTCTACACGCTTCGTCAAGACACGGACACGCTAAAGGAGTTCAGGGATTTCGTCGACTCATGCCTCCAGGCGGGTTTGCCGTTTTTGGGGCTGCTCACTGCGCTGCTGATGGTCTCGCGGATCCGTTATCCGCACGTGACCAACCGGATTTTCCGCGGCCAGCGGAGTTTCGGCCACGTGGTGGCGGTGCTGTTCTTTTTCGTGGCGATCATGGTCTTCCGGGGCTACGCCCTGCCGATCGCGGCGACCGCCTTCGCGCTGTACGGCCCCATCCATCTGGGTTGGCAACTGTGGGTCCAGCGGCGGCGGCGGGAGGAACCGCTTTTTTGAGGGATTAGGGATTAGAAACAAGGGATTAGAGTTATGTTTTCGGGAATCGTTGAAGCACTCGGCGAGGTCGTTGAACTGCGGTCCGAGCCGCCCGGTTGCCGGCTGATCGTCCGCGGGCCGAAAATCGCCGCCGAAACAAAAGTCGCCGACAGCATCTCGGTCAACGGCTGCTGTCTGACCGTGATCGACCGCCGGGACGACACCTTCGCTTTCGAGGCCGGACCGGAAACCCTCCAGCGGACCAACCTCGGAGACTTGAAGCCGGGTAGTCCGGTGAACCTCGAACGGGCGCTGGCCGTCGGCGACCGGCTGGGCGGCCATTTCGTCAGCGGGCACATCGACGGCGTCGGCACGCTGCTCAAACGCGACGATTGCGGCCAGTGGTCCACCTTCTGGTTCTCCGTCGCCCGCGAGTTGGCCGTGCAGATGGCCTCAAAAGGCTCGATCGCCGTCGACGGTGTGAGCTTGACGATCGTCGAGAGCAAGCCGGACCGATTCAGCGTTGCCTTGATCCCCTACACGCTGTCCGTCACCACCCTTGGTCGCCTGCAACCGGGTGGCAAGGTGAATCTCGAAACCGACTTATTGGCAAAGTACGTCCAGCGGCTGGTCGAAGCGAAGGAGTGGAAATAAACGATGAATTATGAATGATGAATAACAGACATCATTCCAACTTCATCACTCATCATTCATCATTCATCATTTGCAATGTCCATTCCCCGCCAAACGCTCTCTTTTCTCCAGCAGCGGTTCAAAGAGACGGGCATCCGCCCGCGAACCCGCCTCGGCCAGAACTTTCTCATCGACCTGAACCTGCTGGACGTGTTGGTCGAATCGGCCGCCGTCGAGCCGGACGACGTGGTGCTGGAAGTCGGCACGGGCACCGGCTCGTTGACCGCTCTGCTGGCCGGGCGGGCAGCGGCCGTGGTCACCGTCGAGGTCGATCACCGGATGTTCCAGTTGGCCGCCGAGCAGTTGCACCGCTTCGACAACGTGACGATGCTCCAGGTCGACGCGCTTAAGAACAAGAACCGGCTCAATCCGGCGGTGCTTGAAGCGGTCTACCAGCAACTGGCGAAAGGGGACAGGTCCGATTTGCCGCGGAGCGGCCCGAAGGGTGCTTTGCACAAATCGGACCTGTCCCCTTCCGGGCGGCGATTAAAACTCGTGGCCAACCTCCCTTTCAACGTCGCCACGCCGCTGATAAGCAATCTACTGGCCCTGGACGATCCGCCGCGGACGATGACCGTTACGATCCAAAAGGAGCTGGCCCAACGGATCACCGCTCGCCCGGGCAACAAGGATTTCAGTGCGCTGAGCGCGTGGATCCAGTCGCAGTGCCGGGTGGAGATACTCCGCATCCTGCCGTCGAAGGTCTTTTGGCCCCGGCCGAAGGTCTCGTCGGCATTCATCCAAATCACCCTCGACGACGAGCTGCGTCGGCGCATCCCCGACCGTGCGTTTTTCCACGATTTCGTCCGGGCGATGTTTATTCACCGCCGCAAGTTTCTCCGCTCCCAACTGCTCAACGCGGTAAAGGGCCGGCTCGGCAAGCCAGAGGTAGACGACGTACTGGCCCGATTGGACCTCGACGGCACGCTCCGCGCCGAACAACTCGACGTCGATACCTTGTTGGCGTTGTGCGAGGCGGTGCGGACTTGATTGACGCTTTTCCATGGCCGGTGTATGATCCTGACACGTGGCGCTGCCGCTTGCGGCTTCGTATTGTCTGAGCAAACCGGAGAGAAATCGTCATGCAATTCATCGAGATGTCGGGCAAGACGTTGCAGCGGGTGGTCAGCGACGACGAACTGCACCCGAACGAACTCGCCAAGCTGGGACTGACCGACGAAAGCGTCGTGCGCATAAACCGCCAGGGCGACATCGAAATGCGACGCCCGGACCGCTGGGACATTATCGGCGGCCTGCTGGGAGAGTTCGAGGAGCGGATCAAACGCGAGACGGGACTGGATTGGTTGTAATTTGCGTCCCGTTGATCCGAAAACACCGACTGTTTCCATTACGGCGTCCAAGCCGCTTGCGGTTTCGCAGCAGCCCCTTAGAGTCCTCCGGCCAGCCCATCCATGCGGCGCTGCAGTTCCGCAACCGAAGCCGCTTCCTCCCGCCTGCCCTCACCCCAACCCTCTCCCAAAGGGAGAGGGAGCAAAGCGGTGTGCGCTCGACGGCTTAAGGAGGCCAACTCGACGTGCCGCGGGTCGGACGGATCGAAGCGCCCCAGCGGCAGGAAATCGAGCATTCCCGGCGTGCCGAATCCCTTGCCGCCGCGGACGCTGTGCGCAGAGACAAGCTCGCCCATCGGCGTGCTGTTGAGCATCGCGCAGAGGTAATGTGCTTCGTCGGACCGGTCGCACGCCACCAGCACGCACGTCTCTTGAGGGACCGGCGGTCGCTTCCTGGACGACTCGACAACCGCCGCGTTGATCCGCCGGTCCATCCGGCGCCAGACGACCTTCACCGGGGCGACGGTGTACGGCCCGACGTTGTACATCGAATAGAACGGGCCGCGCCGTTGATAGCGTCGGTACGACGCCCGAGAGACAAGCAGGTCTCGGAAGCGTTCGAGATAGTCGAGCGTGCGCGGGTATCTCTCCCGCATCAACTTCTCGTCGATCCCCGATCGCCTGTCCGGGTCTTGGGCCAGCAGGATTCGGCAGCGCGGCTCGGTCCGATAGCGTGCGACGTCGCCCCACCGCAACAGCGGGTAGAGCAGGTCAGGCTCGATCGCCGCCTCGACCGTCTCGATCCGGTGTTTTCCTTTCGCGGCAAGGTTGCGGATCAGCACGCCGTCGTCGGATTGGCCCAACACTTCGAGCCAGTAGACGCCGTTTGCCCCGCCGCTGTTGGCGCCGAGGTGGGCCGTGTAGGCGGCGCCGGATTGCGAAACCGCAAGCGGTTTACCACCGTTCTTCTCCAGCACCAGCCAGGGCGAAGTAGGCTTTGCCGGGTCGATCGGACGAGCCAGACATTCATCTTGATTAACTGGGCAATCAACTGGGCACTGAAGTGCCCAGCCCTCTCTCTTCTCTCCTCTCTTCTCTCTCCTCTCTTTCCATTTAACGTACGGCACCGGATACTGCGTGACGGCGCCCTTTTGCAGTACGATCGTGCTGGTCCGGTTGGCGGCGTCGTCGAAGGGACGCAGCGCCGTCATGTCGTCCACTCGCAACACTTTTAGCGGCGGTCCGTCCGGCCCCAAACGAAAGCGGCGGAAGCCGTCGCCCGCCCCGATTGTCTGAAACACGGTCTGGGTGAGGACCATTCCCAGCCGTCCGTCGGTCTTCAGGTATTTGTCCGCCGCCGCGTAGAGCATCAGCATCGATAGGTCTTTTTTTCCGCCGCCGTGCCGGGCTTCGTTGCCGGAGAGCGAGAACAGGCCGTATCGTTCCCAGAGCGGCTTTGTCGCCCGGCGGTCTTCCTCCGACAGATTGTCCCAGGCGATCCAGGGCGGGTTGCCGACGACGAAATCGAACTGTTCGCCGCCGCCGCTCGGACCGTCGCTCTCGTCTAGGATCGAGTTGCGCAGGTACACGGGGATTTCCACCCGCCCGGCGTCGGGCAGCAGATCGGCGACGGCCAGCAGAAAGTTCGCCCGCGCGGTTAGCACGGCCAATGGGTTCAGATCGAATCCGACGACCGGAAAATTATGAATGATGAATGATGAATGATGATTGTTTGGGGCGTGCCGTAATTCATCATTCATCATTCTACGTTCATCATTTTTCCTCAGCCGCCGCAGCGCCATTACCAGGAACGTGCCCGAGCCGCAGGCCGGATCGAGCAGCCTTGCGGCCGGATCGCCCGTGTAGCCGACCCGATCGAGAACATGCTGGGCGAGCCAGTCGGGCGTGTAATATTCGCCCAACTGATGACGCAGCGGCCGCGGAAAGAGGTTCTGGTAGAGCGGCTTGAACATATCGCACGGGCCGTCGGGCGAAGTTGCATTGCTCGCCGAGCGTGCAATCTCCGCCCGTAGCCGCCCAATCCATCGACCGACCGACCGGCTCCGTACCGCGGCGCACCAAGAGAACGGATTGTCGGGCAGCAACTCGGCGTCCGCTCCGGGCGCGAACCGCTCGGCCACGCCTTCGACCAGCAGGGCATAGTAAGTTTGCAGCGCGAACAACAGCGCCGCCGGGTCGCCCGAGCCGGCCGAAACGCCGTATCGGGCGGCCAGCCGGTCGAGGCGCCGGGGCGGCTTTTCGGCGGCCCGCCCGGCCCAACGGCCAAACAGAATCTTCCAGCGGGAAAAAGCCGAGCGGCCGTCGGAACCAAGGGCATCGAACAGCGTGCAAACGCCCTCCCGCGCAAGCGCAGCGCGGGCGCCGAAACGGCGGAGCAACTCTTCAGGCGTCGGCGTCTTGTCGGCAGTTGCGATCGAACGTGCCTTCGGGCTATTCATGGTTGCCCATTGTCGCCGCCGTGCCTGCCGTTGACAAGAAGCATCCCTCTCCCTTCGGGAGAGGGGATCGATTTCTCACCGTTTTCGGATAGCCTCTAAGACCCTACCCCCATGTACTTCTTCCTGCGAGAAGTTACAATTACGACAATTCCATCGTGCTGCCGGTTGGGAGGGGAAGCGTTGACCCCGGGGCGTGCCGGAAGCTCTCAGACAATTTCTCTTTGTTCGATGAGGCAGCAACGGGCTGGAGAGCCGCGGGGCATCTGGCCTTCGGAGACGCTTTTCGGCCGCTTCCGGCGGAGGGCAACGCTATCGGCGGGTTGCCTGGCGCTGGCGGCGGTCTTGACGGCGGCCCGAGGGTACGCCGATGTTGTTGTCTCGCGCGGCTTCGAGACGGTCGGCGACACCTGGTCGTTGGCGCAAGTTGCCGGCGGCGGTGTCCTCAACACCAGCACCGGCCCCGACGATTTCCCGGAAAACCAGCGGATTCTCAGCGGCTCCGGCTCTTGGCTGGTAGGCAACACCGTCTCGGTCCTCACTTTCTCGGAAGTGTCGCTTTCCGGCTGGAGCAACGTAGCGGTCGGGTATCGCGTCTCCTCGACCTCCATAAGCAGCGACGGCGGTAGTACGCCGGACGACTGCGTGGCGGCATACGTCGCCACGACCACTTACACCAACCAGGCGAGGCCGGTCTTCGGCACCAAGGCGGACATTGCTTTGTTCGGCTGCGGCGGCGGCGCTATCTGGGGATTCGACAGCGGCGCGACGCCGGTGGTCAAAAACGCCGGAGGGGGCGGCGTGCTGCAGCCGGCCGGCGGAGGACTACGCACCGCCGACGGCTACACCGATTTCTCGATCCGGGTTCTGGACGGCAAGCGTTCGCTGCAGTTGAAGCTCTACATCAGCAGCAGCGGAGCGGGCAATTTCTGGAACATCGACGACGTGGTCCTGGAAGGCTCGCCCACCGTTAGCAACGACCGCTGGTGGGACGGCGACGGCGAGGGGACGGTCGGCGGCGGCAGCGGCGACTGGAACAACGCCACCGCCACGAAGCGATGGGCTTCCGACCCGGCCGGCGACAGTTTCTCGGCCTGGAACGGCGCCAACGGCGACAACGCCTACTTCACCCAGTCCGGCGGAACGGTGACGATCGGCTCGGGGACCACGGTCGCCGCCCGGAGCCTGACCTTCGCCGCCGACGGATACACGATCGCCGGGGGCGATTCCAAAGCCCGGCTGGCGCTTGCCAACGGCGGAAGCGGCGGACCGGGGGCAAACACCATCGAAGTCACCGACTCCGGCCACTCGGCCGCGATCGACGCCACGATCACGGGCAACCCCGGCGTCGGCCTGACGAAGACCGGGGCGGGAACGCTCGTGCTCGCTCGCGAAAACACCTACACCGGACGGACGGCCATCAACGCGGGCACGCTCTGCGTTGCGGCAGCCAACCGACTCGGCGCTCCGGGCACTGAAGTCTCCTTCGACGGCGGGACGCTACGATTCGCGGCGGCGGTCGACCTGCAAGACGCCCACCCGTTGACGCTCCTCGCCGGCGGCGGAACCATCGACACGCAAAAATTCGATTGCTCGGCGCTGACGACCGCTTGGAGCGGCGCGGGCACGCTGACCAAACGCGGCGCCGGCGCGCTCAGCCTGCAAGGCGCGAACGACGCCTTCTCGGGCGAAGTCTACGTTCAAGAGGGAACTTTGCGACTGGGAAACAACGGGGTGCTCGACGGTTGCCCGACGATCGACCTCGGCGCCGACGCCGTGCTCGATCTGACCGCCGTCGCCGGGGGCTTTCGTTTCGGCGCGGCCGGAAGCCAAAAACTCCAAGGGTCGGGCAGCGTCCTCGGAGATCTGGCGATCGACCAACTCGGCGTCCACGACCTCGGCCACAGCCCCGGCGTCCAATGCGTCGAAGGCGATTACACGATGGACGGCTCGCTGCAGATAGAAATCGGCGGGACAACGCCCGGCGCCGCCGCCGGATACGACCGGGTCCGGCTCTCGGGCGACGCGCACGACGTCTCGCTGAGCGGCACGCTCTCGGTGGCTTGGAGCGGCGTCGGCTGGGCGTCGCTGGGAGATGAGCTTTGGATCATCCGCAACGACACCGCCGGCACGCTTTTCGGCACGTTCCTCGGCCTCTCCGACGGAGAGCCGGTCGGCGTTTACGACGGCTTCTTGTGGCGGATCCACTACGGCGCCGACGGCGGGCTGCCCGGCGGCGGCAACGACGTGCTGCTGACGGCGGCCGCGCCGGTGCCCGAACCCGGCGCCCTGAGCCTCCTATTGCTCGCCGGCGTCCCGTTGATTCTAAGAAAGTGTTTTGGAATTGAATTTATCCGTATTTAGCCCCGGGTGAATACACCCGGGGCATCCGGTATTTCGCGGTCAACCCGGCCCGCCGTGTATTCACGGCGGGCTAAATGAATGATTTCAAAACGCGTTCCAAAAGCCATCCGCGGGGCTTGCCATCCGCCGGCTTTGTGTTAGGCTTATCCTACGGATGTTTGGTGGCTGTAGCTCAGTTGGTTAGAGTGCCAGATTGTGGATCTGGAAGTCGTGGGTTCAAGTCCCATCAGCCACCCCTGACCGGGCTTTCCGCTTTTTTCCGGCCTTTCGGCAGGACGCCCCCCTCGGCGCCGACGATGCGCCAGCCGGACTTGCCGTCGGCGAGCTTGGGGCGCGACATCCGCACGGAGACGAAGAACGACTTCCGCTCGCCGTCTTCTTCGTAGGTGACGGCGTAAAGCTGTTCGACCTGATCGTCGTTGTCCGTGCGGCTTTGGCCGGCCGTGTCGTAGAACCGCACCTGTGACCTTGGACCCAGCGCCAGCAGGGCGCGCACCGTGGGACTGCTCACGTAGCCCTTCAACGCTTCCCGCGGCTGCGGGTTGTTGCGGTAGAAGTCCCAGAGCCGGTTGTCGAACGGTAGGCGGCGTTGCGGCGGCATGGTCAATTGGTGGGCCTTCTGCGGCTCGTCCTGGACGAGGTATCGGAACCACAGCGCGGAGAATTGCCGGGCCTCGTCGCGGACCTTCCAGCGGTAGACCAGCCACTCGGTCGGAGCGGCTACGGCGATCAGCAGCGAAATCGTCAGCCCGGCCATCGCCATTCCACGGCCGGTCAGCGTCGGGGAGTTTTTCTTGATCCGCCGCAGCGCCCAGCAGCTAAAGAAGAGTCCCAGCGCGGGTATTATCCAAAGCAACGGATCGATCAGCGCCAGCGGCGCCAGCAGTCCGAAGATCAGCCCCGCCACTGCTTGTGGCGCCAACGCCCGATACGCGGCATACTCGGCGTCTCGGGGATCGGTGATGTGAACTTCTGGTACGCTGGGACGCATGGCCAACTCCCGGCAACCCGGTTGCCGCCTAAGAACGTGTTTTAAGATCATTCATTTAGCCCGCCGCGAATACACGGCGGGCCGGATTGACCGTAAAAAACCGCTTGCCCCGGGTGTATTCACCCGGGGCTAAATACGGGTCCTTTATCTCTCAACCAGTACGACTTCCGTTGTGATTTCCCTTTTTTCCCGCAGGAAGGTAATTGAGATTTTGTCTCCGGGCTTCAGCGTCTTCAGAACGTTGGAAAAGTCCTTTAGGCTCTCAATGGCCGTATTGTCGATCTTGATGATCACATCGCCCTGTTTCAATCCTGCCGCTTCGGCGGGAGATCCGGGCGCCGTCCCGGACAGCCTGAAGCCCTTTCCACTGTAAGCGAAATCGGGGATGGTCCCGAGGCTCGCCTTTCGCCGGGCTTTCGGCGATGGCTCCGCGGTATCCGGGGATTTCGCCGCCGCGCTGAGCGGCCCTTCCCGTCCCGCGAGAAACTCGACGATTTCTTTTGCCACGGAAGCAACCTTCACAAGACCATCGGCGTCGATCTTGTCCGCGGTGTCCGTCGAGCGGTGATAATCGAGGTGAGGGCCGGAGAAAAGCTGGACCGACGGCACGCCGGCGTCTTGAAAGCTCTTTTGGTCGCTCGAGTCCAGTTCGGCAGAGACTGTCTCGATGTCCACGCCGGTTACAAAACCCACTCCCCGGAAGACGTGAACCCACTCTCTTGCCGAACCCGCGCCGAGCACGAGGAGCTTGTTCTTTCCGAGCCGCCCCACCGTATCGAGGTTCACCATGCCGATGCAGTCGCGTACGGGATACCGCCTCTCTTTCGCCACGTAATACTTTGATCCCCGCTTGCCGGCTTCTTCTCCCGCGAAGGCCACGAACACGATCGTCCGGTCGGGGCGCGGGCCCTTCGCAAGCCCACGGGCAAGCTCGATGAGCACGGCCACGCCGCTCGCGTTATCGTCGGCGCCGGGATGGATTTTCCCCGGGGTCTTATCTCTCGTTTCCGGCCAGCCGAGCCCGAGGTGGTCGTAGTGCGCGCCGACGACCACGCTTTGCGTTCTCATTTCCGGTTTGGCGCCGGGGATGACGCCGACGACGTTCTTGATGGTCGCCGCGCGCGTGGGGTCGCCGCCGACGTCTTCCCAGTTTTGGAAGAAGCCGCCTTCCTTGCCGCCGGCGGGCAGGAGGCCGGCCTCCTTGAATTCCTTGGCCACGTATTCCGCGGCCTTGTCGAGTCCCGGCGTGCCGAAACCGCGGCCGCCGAGGTCGTCGCTCGACAAGAAACAGACCGTTTGCATCATCCGCTCCTTGGAGAAAACCGGCTCGATGTCCGCCAGCGGCTCGCGGGGCGCGAGCTTGCCCATCTCGGCTCTTGCGGTCTCTCCCTCACCGGCCGGCAGGAAAACCGTCAGCGGAGAGGCGACCACCGGCCAGCGGCCTTTCGCCACGTTCGCCGGCTCCGTTCCCATGAAGGCAAGGTAGCTGTACTTGTGGTAATGGGGAAGCTTCGTTGCCAGACCGGGCAAGGATTCGGGCAGGTCGGCCGCGATCAGGCTCAGCGCCGCGTCGCGATTGTCCGGAAGCCGCGTCGTCAGCACAAAGCAGTGGTCCTTGCGCGAAATCGTCGACCTGTTGATCCGAACGGCCTCTTTATCCACCTCGACGTCGTATCCGGCCAGCGATGCGACGACGTCGGCGAGGTAGCGGTTTTCCCAACCGACGATCGTCAGCGCGCGATCGCCCGGTAGTTCCGCGATCTCCGTATCGAGCTTTACGTCGACCTCGTCGGGACCGGATCGGGCCAGGGATTGAGCGAACGTCCGGTAGGCTTGCAGGAGGCGCCCGTCGGCCGCCGAGGGAAGGACGACCAGCATCTTCCCTGCCCCAAGGGCCAGCGAGATGGCCGGCGGCATTTCCTCGCGGTCGAGTCTGCGGAAGAGATCGAATTCGGGGTCGACGTCGAGCCTCAGCGGCCGGGCCGGCAGGACGAGTTTCATTTCCAGCCTTTTCCCGTTCATTTCGATTGCCGTCTGGAACGCGCGCGGCCGTCCCTCGAGCGTTACGGCGACGGGAATCTTCAGGCGGAATGCTTCTCCGGGCTGCGTCTGTTCGAAAAGCGCCGTGAGGACAAAACGGTTTCTTACCGAGCTGACCGCGGGCTTGCCGACCTTGAGCCGCGGCGCGCCGGCCCGCGTCACCCATTGCTCGAACTCTTGTTTCAAGTCTTTTCCGGAAACCGATTCCAAGGTCGTTCTGATATCGTCGAAGGTGGCGAGACGGAATTTGTATTTTCGGTAGAATTCCCGAAGCCCTTTCTTGAAAACGTCGTCGCCGAGTTCCCGGCGCAGCATGTGATAGAACATCAGCGACTTGCCATAGCCGACGGCTTCCGTGGAGGGGTCGTGGCGCGAGCGGAACTGGGTTAGCGGGAAGTCCTTGTTGCCGCGCACGTAGTCGGCGTATTTTTGGAGCGTGGCGACGCGGTACTCGACGCCACCGCCCTGTTGTTCCCTGAGGAGGTGGTCCGCGAGGTAGGCGGTGAGCCCTTCGCACCAGTTGCCTTTCTCATAATCGGGATACACGCCGTTTCCCCACCAGTTGTGCAGGATCTCGTGGGGGTAAGAGGAGTTGATGATAAAAGGCAGCCGGACGACCGTGGGGCCCAGCAGCGTAAACGACGGCATGCCGAAGCCGGTCTCGCAAAAGTTTTCGACCAGCGCGAATTTTTTGTAAGGATAGGGGCCGATGAGTTTCTCGTACATCGCAATGTAGCGAACCGTGGCATCGAGGTACTTGTCGGCCAGACCCTGGTCCGGCGAACGCAGGAAGACCATGGCTTGGACCGGGCCGGCGGGCCGGACGTATTGCGTGAACGGCGCGGCTATGAGGAAGATGGACTCCTGCGGCTCCGGCGATTTCCAGCGCACAACGGTTGAAAGCGCTCCTCGGTCGTGGAGGGCGCGCACGCCCTGGCTGACCGCGTCCCATGACTCCGGCAGCTTCACTTCAAGATCGAATGTCACCAGCGCCGGCGCGAACACGGGATACCAGGCGGAGCTTTCCGACAGGTATACGCCGTCCGTCGAGATGATGCCGGGGGTTGTCTGAAAGCCCCGCGCCTGTCCCTTGGCGCCGCGTTCGACGGGATGGTAAATGGTCCCTTCGTAGGAAATTACAAAGGCGTGAACTCCGGGAGGAAGGATGATCTTGTAAGATACCAGCGGCACGGCCTCCTGTCGCTCCGCTTGCCTTACGATGCGCACGCCGGAAGAAGGGGAAACGGGCTTCATCCCGCCGTGTAAGACGAAGGACATCTCTCGCGGAGAGTTTTGGGGCAGCGTGATGGAGTCGATTACGGCGATGTGGCGATCGGCGGGGTTGAGGACGACTTTGAGATCATGATGAAGATAGGCGTCCCGGGCGTGGAGAGAGGCCGCCCAGAAAGCGACGACGAGCAACAATGCCGATCTGCAAAGAAAAACTCTCATACATCCCTCCCTTTTTCGCCCGTGCTACCTCACGCGGAGGGTGTTGGTCTTCTCAATGTGGGCCTCGAGGTTGGTCCGACGGGTTTCGTAGGTGCTGATGAACTTTGACGTTGGGTCGAACGTGCGCACTTCGGAGCGCGAGAACACGCCCTTCGACGTCCTTTGCACGAACCCCAGCCACTGCTGGTCGGGGGCCATACCGAGCACCATTTTCTCACCCGGCTGGAAGCCGTCGAACAGAAACGTGCGGCTCAGCGGGGCCGTATGCAGCGTCAGCATCGTGAAGCAGACCATTACCCAACCGATCCACGCCGACAGCAACCCGCTGCCGATCCGATCGGCGAGTTTTAGGAATCTGACTTTCACCCGCGAAAGTTTGTCGGTCAGCAGGCGGAAGACCAGCATGAACAGGCTGAACAGCCCCCACAGGGCAAGAAAATCCCAGATGTAGGTGTACGACGAGTTCCAATCGTCCAACCAGCGTGCGACCGGCTCGAAGAAGTTCACGGCCAACAGCGCCGCGGTGACGACGTTGATCAGGATGATCGCGTTGCTCCACATCCCTTCCGTGTAGCACGTCGCCACGCAGGCAATGAAGATCAGGAGTATCAGGACGGTTAGAAGCCAGGTCATGGGTGGTGGCTAGTGGTTAGTGGTTAGTGGCTAGTGACTAGTGGCTAGTGGTTAGTGGTTAGTGGTTAGTGGTTAGTGGTTAGTGGTGGGTTACTAACCACTAGCCACTAGCCACTAATCACTTCTCTCTATTGTTTCAACACGCGCATCAATTCCGGCAACGACGTCACGCCCTTTGCGACCAGCAGGACGCCTTCCTCCTGGAGGCTCTTCATGCCGTCCTTGCGGGCGGCCTGGCGGAGAAGGTCGAGCTTTGGGTTGGTGGTCAACACTCTGCGGACCGCCTCACCGACGGTCAACAACTCGAAGATCGCCGTCCGCCCGAAGTAGCCGATGCCGCCGCAGTGTTCGCACGGTTCCCGACGCTCTTCGGGGTTCGGCTGCGGCGGCCGATAGAACGCCTGCACGCGGTCCTCGGGGATGCCCAATTGCTGGAGGACTTGGGGCGTTGGGGCGTACGGTTCCTTGCACGACTCGCAGAGCTTTCGGACCAACCGTTGTCCGACCACGGCGGTAATGGCCCTGGCAAACTCGTCCGGCGGCACGCCCAAGGCCAACACCCGCAGCAACGCCTCGGCGCAGTCCTTCGCCCGGACGGTGCCGAACATCAGCCGCTCGTCCTCGACCTCCTCGCACATCAGGCCCACGGTCGCGGCGTCGACCAGGTCGCGGATGACCGCCACGTTCGGCTCGGTGCGGAAGAATTTCGGCAAGATGTCGGCGGGCGATTTGCCGTCGGCCGCTTTGTAGGTCGTCACGGGGACGTTCTCCACCACCTCGTAACGGTTGGTTTCTTCCTCGACGGCGGCGAACTCGCGGGTAAAACGGTCGCAGGTGCGCAGCGCCACGTCCACGGTGCTCCGCAAACCGCCGCCGACGGAGGCGGAGAACAGCAGGAACCCCTGTTGCGAATTGAGCGATTGCAGCAGTTCCTCTTGCAGCTTTGACCTCATGCCCAACTCTCCGAGGGAATTGATGCGGATCTTCTTCTCCTCGAACTGCACCAGCACGCGCTCGCCGGTGGAGGTTCCCTGCGAGGCGAAGGCGGCGACCAATCGGGCCGATTCGTACTCGGCGGCGAAAGTGCCCTCCTGCCGGCCCTGGCGGTCTTGGGGGTTCAAGCCGCAGAGCAGCTTGAGCGATTCCAGCGCGGGATCGGCGGCGTCCCGGCCGCGTGTTTCGCGTGGAATCCACACCCCGTCGACCATCGTGCGCATCGACGCGCCCTGGTGCGTGTAGTCGAGCATGATCGCCAAGGCGCGGCCGGCCAACCCCTCGGCCAGGATCTCCCGCGCCGTGAGCAGTCCGGGCGACTGCCGGGCCATCAACAGCCGCGAGTTGCCGGTCCGCTCGTCGGGACCGCCGTGGGCAAAGACCTTTACCGGCGGGCCGGTCTCGTGAGGATCGAGTTTCTCCGCCTCGATCTTCATCCCCATCTTGTTCAAGCGCGTGGCGAACCAAAAGCGAAGGTGTTCCGGCGTGAGCACGCGCACGTTGTGCTCGACCCTCGAATTCCGGTAAATGATGTACGTCGTCAGGGGCGCGACGTAGGCAACGACCAGCAGAGGGAACGCGATCCAAAAGATCGGGATCAGCCAGGTCAGCACGAACGCGGCGAAAAACGTGCCGAAAACGATCGGATTCCAACGCAGGTATTCCAGCTTAACCGCTTGGCAATCGGTGCCGACCCAGTCGGTGGTCTTTACCCAAGCCAGAAAGAGGCCCCAGCAGGCGATAATTTTGATCCAACTTAGATAGTTTCCCGGTCCGCGGAAGTTTTTGGCCAGCTCGGCCTTCTGCGGCGCGTCGGCGGCCAACAGATCGCCCGCGCCGAGGCCGAAAACCACGGCCAGCACGGCCGCGACCGCGGCGAGGCGAATCAACGCCGCAGGGAGCCGTTTGGCCGACGGTGCGTCGGCCCATGTTTCGCCGCGAGCCGCCGTGCCGACGGCGGCTAAACTTGTCGCAGTGTTTTGCCAACGGTCAGAAATCATAAATCATAAATCCGAAATCAGAAATCACAAAATCCCCGCTTCGCGGAGATCAATACCCTTCAGCGCCATTTTCAGCGCCTCGGCGTTGGGGGCCACCTCGAACGCCGTCGGCCGGTCGATCATCTCCCTTTCCACCAAATCTTTCAAGCTCATAGTGAAATCCTGCATCCCAGCGTCCTTGCTGATGCGGACCGCGTCGGCCAGTTTGTCGTCCATCCCGTCGAGCAGGAGTTTGCGGATCGTGGGTGAGAAAGTCATGATCTCGCAGGTGGGCACGCGGCCGACTCCCGGCTTGATTGACGGCAGCAGTTTCTGGGCGACGATCGCACGCATGTTGAACGCCAACGCACTGCGAATGGCGGAATGCATGTTCTGCGGGAACAGGTCGAGGATCCGGCCGATCGTGCTGGGGGCGGTCGAGGCGTGGATCGTGCCGAACACCAGGTGGCCGGTCTCCGCGGCCTGGATTGCCGTCTCGAACGTCTCCCGGTCGCGCATCTCGCCCACCAGTATCACGTCGGGGTCCTCACGCACCGCGTGCTTCATGCCGATCATGAAGTCCTTCACGTCCATGCCGATCTCGCGCTGGTTGATCAAACACTTGTCGTCGGTGAAGGTATATTCGATGGGGTCTTCCAGAGTAAGCACGTGCTTGCGGTAGCGTTGGTTGACCCACTCGAGCATCGAGGCGATGGTGGTGCTCTTGCCGGAGCCGGTGATGCCCGCCAACAGGATCATCCCCTGGGCGAATTTGCAGAGTTCGGCCAGCGAGGGAGGCAGGTGCAGTTCCTCGAAGTTGGGAATGACGTTGTTTACCCGCCGGGCTACCAATCCGATGTGTCCCATCTGTTGCAAGACGTTGACGCGGAACCGCCACTTCTTATCGTCCACATCGAGCATGTATGCGAAATCGATCCCGCCGTCCTCCTCGAATATCCGTCTCCGCCGCTCCTGGATGTTGATCATCGGAAAGATCAAGCGGACCATTTCCTCGTCGTCGACGGGCTTGCGGTTAAGCGGCCGCAACACGCCGTTGACCCGCACGTGCGGCGGGAGATCGACCTTCAGGTGCAAATCGCTCCCTTCGAGCTTGATAACAGTCCGGAAAAGTTTGTCTATTTCCAGTTCCTGCTGCTTGCCAAGAAAGCGTTGTTGTTCTAGCTCGGCGGATGACATCTGGAGGGACTAAAGGTAAAGGGCCGTGGGGCGGGATCTAGGTTCCGGAGAATGACGAAACTCGTTTCAGTGCCGGACATCGTCGGGCAAACTGTACAATAATACTGTAATTGCCGCAGACCACCGAGTCAACACCCCCCCCGATGGCAAAACGCCGGCCAAGAAAACGAACAGGTCTGCCCGAAACCGTGCTCGGGCAGACCCGTGAAACGTTCGTTGTTAGGCTAATAACCTAGTTGCGGACCAAGCTGCGCGAAGCCTGGTAGATGCCGCGGGTGGGAACCGCCGCCGAGGGGTCGGCCTTCGGGGCCATCGGCAGCGGAGCGGCCTTCTCGGGGGCCTTGGCCGGCGCCTTTACGCCCGGGGCAACGCCGCCACTACCGCAAGCGGTTTCGCAGCCATCGCCACAGGCGGCCTTGCCACAGCGGCAATTGCGGCCGCCGAACAGTGCCTCGAGCAACTCGACCACCGGACGGCGATACAGCTTGTGGCACTTCGGCTTGCAAGCCGGTTCGCAAGTCGGTTCGCAAGCGGCGACCTTCTCGCAAGCTGGGTCGCAAGCGGCGACCTTCTCGCAAGCTGGGTCGCAAGTGGCCGGACAGCAAGGATCGCAGACCTTCGCACAACGCTGCTTGCGGAACTTCTTCACCTTGCAGGGCTTAGCGCAGGCCGGATCGCATGCTTTCTCACAGGTGACGGGTTCCGGACAGCAGGCATTGGCGGGGTCGCAGGGGTTGGCATCGCACGTGACACCCTTGCACTCGAACAGGTCTACCATGCCGGCGAACAGATCCCGCACCGGGGTAGCGCGGCACTTCTTGCACTTGCTGCACGTGCTTCCGCAAGCGGCCACATTTTCACAAGCGGCGGGGTCGGGGCAGGCAACCTTTGCACAGGGATCACATGGGGCGACCTTGGCGCAAGCTTTGTAATCGCCGCAGCCACCGCAGTTCAGCCCGAGCATGCGATCCAGGAGTTCAAAGCCGAACCCCTGGCTGCACAGGGCTACGCTCACCAGGAGCGCTCCAAAAATCGTCTTGCTTCTCATTGAGCAACCACTCCTTTACAGTGAACCGGGGTCGAGAGAGATGGGTCGTTACCCGCGGTTCATACGGTGTACTGCGCCAGGGCCGTCGAGCCATTCCTTGGCTCGATCCAAAACCCGATCCGGTTGCCTGACGCGCCCTCCAGGCGTGCCACCTGCGGCACGCGCGAATTGGCAAAGGGTCAGTGACAAGTATCGGCCGCGCCGCGAAGTGCGCTTGAGCGAACGCAACGTATTTCCTGTAAAAGGTTTACTACTCCTACTGCGCAAAGATTTCCGCCCGCGCAAGAGAGTGAAAGTCTGCCGATTGTATGGCCCCGAAACCACTGCTGCTTCCACCACATACCCCCTGCTACCGGCAGACTCTTCCCAGCTTTGCTGGAATGCTACACCGGCATCCTGCCCGCAGTAACCCGGTATGGGGCATTCTGATAGGATTGACAGTCAGTGAATAGCGGTGGATAGTAAGCGGATAGTGTAAGGACTTGTAAAAGAATAAGTTGGTGGTTTACACGTAGGACGGATTTCCTAATCCGTCCGGTTCTCGGGGACGGATTAGGAAATCCGTCCTACAAAATTGCACAAGTTATTCTTTTACGGTTCCTAAGGAACGCTGTTGGGGTGCCCGGCTCGGTTCAATCACCCTCGTGCAACCGCTTGACTTTAAAGGAACTCTTGGAATGAGAGCGCTGGTGCTTAAGACGGTTGAGACGCTGGAGATCATGGATGTACCCATGCCCAAGCTTCAGCCGGGAGAGGCGCTGGTGAAGGTTGGCAAATGCGGCATCTGCGGTAGCGACATCCGTTACTTCCATGGGGAGAATCCCTGGGGCAAGCAGACTCTCCAGAAGGAGATTCCCAACCCGCCCAATATTATCTTGGGACATGAGTTGGCTGGTATCGTGGTTGACGTCTACCACGACGAGGACCGTTACCTCATCGGCAAGCGCGTGGGGATCAACTCCTTTATAACTTGCGGGCGCTGCCACTTCTGCCGGGCCGGCCAGGAAAACCTCTGCCGCCACACCAAGCACTTGGGCCACGGGCAGGGATGGGGCAAGAGGGAGTTTTATCCCGGCGGCATGGCGGAGTACTGCCCGGCTTTTGCCGGCCAAGTGTATGAATTGAGCGATCGAGTGACTGACGAGCAGGCAACGCTGCTGGATCCGATTATCGCCGCGCTCCATGCGGTGGATGTCGCCGGTCCACGAATCCTCGACGTAGTAGCCGTCCAGGGCGCCGGGCCCATCGGGCTGTTGATCGCCCAGATCATGAAGATTCAGGGCGCCAAAACCGTGGCGATCGCCGATATTGCCGACACAAATCTGGCCGTCGCCAAGGCGGTTGGAGTAGATCACGTGGTGAACGTCGCCGATGACAATCGCAGCCTGCTCGACCTAGTAATGAAGGTCACCGACGGACTTGGCGCCCGAAGAGTATTCAACACCGTCGGCTCCAGCGAAAGCATCCTCGAGTCACTGCAAATGCTTGCGAGCATGGGCGTGTTGGTGTTGATGGCGACCAGGGAGAAAGAATTCGTCGTCCCCTCGTTGATGATCTCCGGCGAACGTGCCATCAAAACCTCCGCCAACGCTCTTCTCAGCGATTTTCCCAAGGCCCTGGACCTATTGGAGATGGGCATGCTCAAGGTCGATCCGTTGGTGACGCACCGGTTCCCGCTCAGTCGGGCGATGGAAGCTTTCTCCGTCGCCTGCAACAAGGACCGCCACGGGGCCGTCAAAATCATTCTGGATTGTCAGACGTGAACCAACTAGCGCAAGAGATCGCCAACGCGGAAGTTGTCCCCGGTTCACTCCGTATCTGGTGGATCGGCCAGGCAGGGTTCGTCGTCAAATCTTCGCGGCTGATCATCTACATCGATCCATACCTGAGCGATTACTGTGAACGCATCACGCGCGGGCGGCCCAACGAACACGTGCTTATCACGCGGCCTCCGCTTGCGCCGCGAGACGTCGACCACGCGGACCTGGTCCTCTGCACGCACGACCACGAGGACCATCTCGACCCGGACGGCATCCCCGTGATCGCCGGCTGCTCGCCGCGGGCGCGGTTTGTCGTGCCGCGATGCGCCCTGGAGACGATGTTGCGGCTAGGTGTGTCGCGCGAGCGGATTTACACCCTTGCCGGCGACGACCACCTGTCGGCAGGCGATCTGGAGGTCTATGCGTTGCCGGCGATGCACGAGACATTCAACCAGCACCCTGAAAACGGCTTCCCATATCTGAGCTACCTGCTGAAACTCGAAGGGATAAGCCTTTTCCACGCCGGCGACACGATCCCCTACGACGGTCAGATCGAGCGCGCCGCCGCGCACCGGATCGATTTGGCCCTGGTGCCGATAAACGGTCGCGACGACTTCCGCCGCGGTCTGGCGATAGAGGGCAATTTCACCTCCGCCGAGGCAGTGGCGTTCGCCGCGGCCGTGCGGGCCGGCTTGACTATTCCCATGCACTACGACAAGTTCACGATCAATACCGCCGACGTGAATGAATTCGGCCGACTAGCCCGGAAATGCGGCCTGTCCCATCGGGTGATGCACGTCGGCCAATCTCTTTCCCATCCAGAAGACACAAGATGAACGAAAAGCAAAAAGTCGTCTTGGTGACCGGTTCCAGCCGGGGCATCGGTCGAGGTATTGCGCTCGAGATGGCTCGCCAAGGTTATGCCGTGGTGGTCCACGGCTCGGCGGACTCCGCTCACCTTTTTTCCGCCTACGAGGAGGTTGCGCAATTGAGTCCCGCGTCGATTCGCGTGGTGGCCGATCTGTTTGTCAGTTCGTCGATCCGCGACATGTTCGACGTTGTCCGCAGCGCCTTTTGCGGCCTGGACGCCTTGGTCAACAACGCCGCCGTGCAAAATCCTGGTTCCATCACTGAGATCAAGGAATCCGACTGGGACCGCGTCCTCTCGGTAAACCTCAAGGCTCCGTTCCTCTGTGCTCAGCAGGCCGTGCCGCTGATGCAGTCGCGGGGCGGCGGAAAAATCGTCAACATCAGCTCCGTCCACGCCACCGATCCCAGGCGGAACTACGCCCATTACAGCTGTGCCAAAGCCGGCCTTGAAATGCTTACCAAGTGCATGGCCCTGGAACTGGCTCCGTACGGCATCCAAGCAAACTCGATCGTCGTGGGCGCCATCGGCACCGAATTGACCCCGCCCGAGCGCCAAGCGATTGTCTTGCCGGCAGTGCCGGCGCAGCGAATCGGCGCCATCGAGGAGATCGCGCGTCTTGTGACCTTCCTCTGCTCCCATTCTTGCGATTATATGACGGGAGCGAGTATTGCCGTGGACGGCGGCCTGACGCTGGGATTCTGCGCGTCGCGTCCGGAACTGTGATGGAATGCCTGGAGACGCGAACCATCGTCATGCCGAATCGGCTCGGGACGCGCTACTTCTTCGGCCGTTTTTGCGGCTCGTGGCACCGCTTGCAGCGGGTGAGCTGCGAATTGATCTTCCCGCCGCACTTCGGACAACGGCGACCCTTGAGCTTCATGGCGAACTTGGTGCGAGAACGGGTTTTCATGGGAGACCTGATTCTTGGAGCCAACTATACGATGATGACGGACAATAAAAGTCTAGTCGATTTTCGCCGTGCCCACAAGAGGGAGGCATTTTTCTTACTCGACTTGCTCTGATATAATACAGGATTTCACCAATAAATAACGCCGAGTTGCGAGGAAATCACGAAGGGGGAAGAGTGAAGGGAGACAAGAAAACGTGCAGTCGGCTTATCTCTCTTCTCTCTTCCCCCCTCTCCCCTCTCCCCCTCGGTACTTGCTTCACGGGCTTCCGTTTTTGATGTCCCTCCCTGCCGGCAAGTCTGAAGTGAACGGCCCGGAACCGACCGGCTGGTGGGACCGTCCCTGCGGCGGGCGGGACGTAATGCGGCTGGCGGTCCCGCTGATCGTCTCCATGTCGGCCTTGACCGTGATGCAGTTCGTCGACCGGATGTTCTTGCTGTGGCACTCGAAGGAGTCGATGGCCGCGGCAATGCCGGCCGGCATGGTCCAGTTCATGCTGGTCTGTTTCCCGATGGGCGTGGCCTCGTACGTCAGCACGTTCGTGGCCCAATACAGAGGGGCCGGCCACGCCGAGCGGATCGGACCGGCCGTTTGGCAAGGCGCGCGAGTGGGGCTGTTCTGCACCCCGCTGTTTCTGGCTATGGTGCCATTGGCCCCGTGGATTTTTTGGCTCGCCGGACACAAGCCTGAACTGGCCGCGCTGGAAACGCTCTATTTCCAAGTCTGCATGTTCGGCGCCGGCGGATTCGTTATCGCGTCGGCCATGTCGGCTTTTTTCACCGGGCTGGGCAAAACCCGCGTGGTGATGGTCGTCGACAGTTCGTCCTCGCTGCTGAACGTGGTGCTCGACTACGGCTGGATATTCGGCCATTTCGGCCTGCCCGCCTTGGGGATCGAGGGGGCCGGCTGGGCCACGGTCGCGTCGCTTTGGTTCCGCGTGGCGGTCTACGCCGTATTGATGATGACGCCGCGATACCGTCGGCCATACTGCTTGTGGAGCGGCCGAAGTTTCAACGCCCCGCTGATGAAGCGGCTGTTCCAGTTCGGCGGTCCGAACGGCCTGCAACTGTTGGTCGAAATCGGCGGCTTCACGCTGTTCCTGCTGCTGGTGGGCACCCTCGGCGAGGACGCCATGGCCGCCACGACCCTGGCGTTCAACATCAATCTGTTGGCGTTCATGCCCATGCTCGGGCTGGGGATCGCCTTGAGCACCATCGTGGGCCAACAGCTTGGCGGCAACAGGCCCACCCTGGCCGCCAGGGCCACCTGGACCTCGCTCTGGATGGCAATGACCTACATGGGGACGATGGCCCTGGTGTACGTGGCGATTCCCGACGTGTTGATGATGGGCCACGCCGCCGGCGCCTCGCCGGAGGAGTTCGCCAAGCTCCGCGCCACCACGGTGGTTCTGCTCCGCTTCGTGGCGGCATATTGTCTGTTCGACGCCCTGAACCTGGTCTTCGTCAGCGCGTTGAAGGGGGCGGGCGACATGCGATTCATCATGCTCGTCTCGCTGGCGATTACTCCCTTCCCCTTGTTGGCGGCATGGGCGGGGATGCGGTTCGCCGGCGGAGGCTTGATCTGGTGCTGGGTCATCGCCACCCTCTGGGTCTCTTCGGTGGGGCTGCTCTACTGTGCCCGGTTCCTACACGGCCAATGGCGGAATATGCGCGTTATCGAGCCGGAACTGCTCGTCGTGGAAACCGGAAAATGACATTTAGCCCGCCGTGAATACACGGCGGGGAGTGGTGGTTTCATGCCACACACCGTGCCCCGGGTGTATTCACCCGGGGCTAAATAGCGGTTTTATCGGGCCGATTCTCGGACACCATCATGTCCATGCCCCGAGCGAGGTACCGTTGAATTTTCTCGCCACTCAAGTCATACTAACGGTTTCCAGGGACTAGAATGAACCGCTTTGCCGGTTCGTCATCCGATTAATTGTGGGAGAACGCGCGTGCAACGGTTTATGCTGAGGTCCAAAATTCATTGTGCCACGTTGACCGGCACGGAGCTGGATTACGAGGGGAGCGTCGCCATCGACCGGGACCTGATCGAGGCGGCCGACATGTTGCCCGGCGAACAGGTCCACGTGCTGAACCTCTCGAACGCCCAGCGGATAGCCACATACGTGATCGAGGCCCCCGCCGGTTCGGGTACGGTCATGCTCAACGGTCCCGCCGCCCGGCTGGGTATCGCCGGTGATAAGGTCATCATTCTTGCCTACTGCGCGGTGGACGAGGAGGAGGCCCGTCGGCTGCGGCCGATAGTCGTCCACGTGGACGAGCGGAACCGGCCGGTGAAATAAGGTCGCCATCGCCATGGGGTGGCACGTCCCTGAGCGCAGCGAAGGGCGTGGATTCCCGGTCAACCACGCCCTTCGCTGTGCTCAGGGACGTGCCACCCGGACGTTCGTTCCCCATGCTACACTTGTGGCGATGGAACCCGCGTTTCAGCAATCGGCGGCGCCGCGCTGCTGGCGCTGATGTAATCCGGATTAGTTGCTGTTGCGGAAAAGCCCGCGTGGGGTGGGTCAAGCGAAGCGCAGCCCCACCAACACATGAAGAAAACACCTGGAGAAATTCATGGTGGGGCTACGTTTCGCTTGTCCCACCCAATATACTTCTTACTTGTTCAGCCACGTTCTTCAAGGAACATTCCGCATGTCCGACGACACCCTGAATCCACCCGATACGTCTGTACCACCGTTGCGGTTTACCCGGCGGAGGTTGATCTTGTGGATAGCCCTGTTAGCGATTTTTTGCGGTCTGACTGTGTCATGCGTCATATTTGTTCGGCAAGCACAAGAAGTCGCTCGCGGAATGACATGCAAAGGCAGACTTAAGCAGATTGGTTTGGCGCTGCACAACTATCATCATTTCCACGGTTCTTTCCCTCCGGCATATCTGCTTGGCGAAGACGGAAAGCCGGCGCATAGTTGGCGGTTTCTCATGCTCCGAGGGGCTTGGCGGGAATACGACATCCCGTCATATTCCTTCTCCGAGCCTTGGAACGGCCCGAATAACTTGCTCCTCCTTGGCTGTTCATGTTTTAACTGCCGAAGCATGCGGAACGATAACTCACCCATCACCGACTACGTCGCCGTGGTCGGTCCTGAGACGATGTGGCCGGGCGGCGAGCCGGCGGTTGTGGCGGCGGACGGCTCGGACAACGACAAGATTTTGGTGATCGAGATCGTCAACTCCGACATCCACTGGATGGAGCCGCGCAACCTGACGCTCAAGGAGGCGTTGGACGCGATCCAGCCCGACGAAGGCATCGGCATCGGCAGCCGTCACCCGGACGGCATCCACTACGTGACCGTCGGCGGCGAAGTGCGGACCCTGGACCGCAACATCGACCGCGAGTCGTTGCGTAAGCTGTTCACCCGCGACGCCCCGAAGCCCTCGGCCGACCGCGATCCACCGCGGCGGCGGCCATAGATCGGCCGAACTCCGGCCGCGCCCACCAGAAAATTACCGATTTTCTGGAAATTGGCCCTTGACGGGCTTCGCCGCCGCGGGTGGCCCCGATAGCTCGTCTATCGGGGTGCCGAAGGCACAAGAGGGATTCCGCGCGTCGTGAAACACCTCTTGCGGCTCCGCCGCCCCGATAGCCGAGCTATCGCGGCTACCCACTGGTCGCGGCTTTACACCCCTTGTCGATCCGATCCTCGCTCGGTTTACTTGGGATATGAATACGGACTATCGCGGCCGGCGGGCGACGATCATGGGGCTGGGCCATTTCGGCGGCGGGGTCGCCGCGGCGCGATGGCTCGCACGGCAAGGAGCAATCGTCACCGTAACGGACCTGACCGACGAAAATACCTTGGCCGATTCGCTGGCGATGCTGGCCGACGTGCCGGTCGCCGCGGTGCATCTCGGCGGCCACCGCGAGGAGGATTTTCGAGATGCCGATCTGGTCGTCGTGAATCCGGCGGTGCGGCCCGATAACTCTTGGCTCGATACCGCCCGACGTGCGGGCGCAACGCTTCGCACGGAAATCGAGTTGTTCGTGAAAAACTGTCCGGCGCGGATCGTCGGAGTGACCGGCAGCAACGGCAAATCGACCACCGCCGCGATGATTGCCGAGATACTTCGAGCTTCGGGACGCCGGACGTTTCTGGGCGGCAACATCGGCGGCAGTCTGCTGGAACAATTGCCGCAAATCGGCCGCGACGATTGGGTCGTGTTGGAACTAAGCAGTTTCCAACTGCGGCATTTTCGTCGTCCGCACACTCCGTGTGCGGGTTCGGCACACGGAGTGTGCCGACTACATATTGCCGTCGTGACCGGCTGCACGCCGAACCATCTCGATTGGCATCGGAGTTTTGCCGACTACGCGGCGGCCAAGCAGCGGATTTTGGCCGGTCAAACACCCGACGATTTCGCCGTGTTGAACGCACGGGACGCCGAAGTCGCTTCGTGGCGGCCGTTGGTTCGAGGCCACTTGGTTTCGACACCGGAATTGGACGACTTGCCGCCGCTGGCCGTGCCGGGCGAGCATAATCGGATCAACGCGGCCTGTGCCGCCGCCGCCGCGATGGCTGCCGGGTGTGGAGACGGGGAAGTGAGGCAGGGTTTGCGGAGGTTTGTCGGTCTGCCGCAGCGGCTGGAGTCTATTGCGGATATTACGGGCCGGCGGTTCTACAACGATTCGGCCGCCACCACGCCGGAATCGACCGTCGCCGCATTGCGATCGTTGGACGTACACGTTTGGCTGCTGGCCGGCGGAGCAGCCAAGGGGTGCGATTTCGGGCCGTTGACCGCGGAAATCGTCCGCCGCGCGCGTGGAGCGGCGTTTTTTGGCGCCGTTCGCGAAAAATTGCTCGAGCGCGTCGCCTCGATCGACCGCCGATTCCCGTGTATTGCCGTGGAAACCCTCGACGAGGCGTTGCAGTGGTGTTGGATGCGTTGCCGGTCGGGCGAGGCCATCGTGTTCTCACCCGGCTGTGCCGGCACAGATCAATTTCGCAACTATCGCCGTCGCGGTGAGTGTTTTGTCGAATTGGTCGGCAGGTTGGACAATCTGCCAATTTAGCCCGCCGTGAATACACGGCGGGGAGTGTTTGTAACGTATCGCACTCATTGCCCCGGGTGTATTCACCCGGGGCTAAATGCCTCAGCTTCATCTATTGACAAGATACCGAACAATGTTATAGAAGGAGCGTGACGTTTGCGGCTTTCGGGCCGCGGACGGTCACGACCTCGGGGTCAACGACAGTGAGGCTTCCTTGGCGGAGGCCGATACGGCGCTGGGAGTCGTTGCCTCGGGGTTTTTTCTGCGCTGCGGAGCATGGTATACTCGTGCTTGTGCCGCATGTGAGATAGGGGTAGGGAAGGCCGATTGAGTTCGGCCTCCCCTCCCTCCGAACCGGACGTGCGGATTTCCCGCATCCGGCTCTCCGGTTAGTGGTATTACCTCCAAGAGGATTGATGAACCGAGACCGAGAGGGAGACAAGG
>JAHIKV010000148.1 GCA_018897395.1 Planctomycetota bacterium
CTACCGCCGATACCTCGTAACGTTGCCGATCACCGGGCTTGCTTTCCTGCCCCCGTCACCCCACCTTCCATCGCCACCCCTTACCGGAGCAAGCCTGCTCCTGGGCAATTCCCTGCGCTGACGGGTTCGACGAAGCTTTACATCAAAACTGCATGGGGCAAAGGAAGAAACCGCCGGCCAGGTTGTCTGTGTTTTCGTGGCAAGGAGCCTGAAAACAAGCGGTCCTCACGGATCCCGCGTCCTGGCCGGCGGAGTGGACAGGGAGGGAGTCGCACCCTCGACACGCGGATTTTCAGTCCGCTGCTCTACTACCTGAGCTACCCGTCCCAACCCCCTGTCTCATGGGAGTAAGCGATTTAGTATACGTTCCCGCCGGAAATTGTCAATTCCACATAATTCTTCGGGGTTATGAAGGCCCGGCCGCTTGACAACCCGGCAGGCGGCCCCTTATCATCAAGTGTTGCATGGACGCGCGGCAAGTATCAAGCATATCGTCGGGTGGGTGACGATTCGTTATTAACGGCATGGGCACTGGGCAGCCCGCACCGTGGAACCACGGTAATCGCAAGGATGGACCTATGCGCATGCATGATATGCGGCGTTGGCCGCGAGTGCCGGCGATATTGGCGTTTGTCGGAATGCTTCTTGGCGGGGCTTCCGGGGCGGTTGAAGCTGCGCTGACCACCAAAAGCCCCGAGGTGCTCAAGGCCATCGATCGGGGCATCGAGTATCTGGTTTCCAACGGTACAAGCGATAGCCGGCTTGGGGCGTACGCGCTGGCCGGCATGTCTCTGCTGACGTACGGCGAAAGCATCGACCATCCCATGGTCGCCGAGTGCGCCGCCAAAATTCAGGAAGAGCTGAAAAAGAAAGAACACAACCCCCAGGAACTCAACGACCCCCCTTTTGACATCTACAGCACGGGGCTGTCGATCATCTTCCTCGTCGACCGTGCCCCGGACAAACACCGTGCCGACATCGAGTGTCTGCTGGCGTATCTCCGAAAAATGCAGAAACCGCACGGCGGCTGGGGCTACCCAAACCTCGAAACCGGCGATACTTCCATGACCCAGTACGGGGTGCTCAGTTCATGGAAGGCCATTCACGCCGGGTTCAACGTGCCCATCGATTCGATCGAGAGGGTCACTCTTTGGCTTGTGCGCACCCAGGATCCCAGCGGCGGTTACGGCTATCAGGGAAAAATCGGAGAAGACAATAAGCTGGTAAAACAAATCGACGTAAAGCAGGGTCTTACCGCGGCCGGGCTGGGGAGTCTTTATATATGCAGCGATATGCTGGGGATGACGAAGAAGGTCGAGCGGCGCGACGACGACGTGCCTCATGCGCTAAAGGAAGTCAAGCCGAAGGAAAACGAGCCAGGAGCGCCGAAGGTCAAGACTTCGATCGACTCGCAGTTGGTCCACGCGACCGAGGGACGCGGAAACCAGTGGTTCGCCCAGCACTTCAAGGTCGATGCCGGTCAGTACAACCATTATTACCTCTACGCCTTCGAGCGGTACATGAGCTTTCGGGAGTATTGTGATAAGATCAACGACAAGGATCCCAAGTGGTACAGCGACATCGCCGCTCATTTGCTTGAAAAGCAGGCCGAGGACGGTAGCTGGAAAGGCGAATGCGGCGTGGTCCCCGACACGTCGTTCGCCGTGTTGTTTCTGTTGCGTTCGATGAGAAAGAGCCTGGAAAAGGCCAAAAACTTCGGCGAAGGCATCATGGTGGGCGGCCGCGGTTTGCCAAAGGACACCAGCAAGGCGATGTTGGACGCCGATGGGAAGGTGGTCTCCCGGCCGTTGTTGGGGCCCGCGGAACGTCTGCTGGCCGCCTTGGCAGATCCGGAACTGGCCAACATCGACGATTCGGTCAACCTGGTGGAGGAGTTGCCGGCCGATAAGCTCGATACACTGATGGCAAAACATGGAGATGTCCTCCGCCGACTGGTGGGCAACAAATCACCGAAGGCCCGGTGGGCCATCGTCAAAGCGCTCGGCAAGACGCGGAACCTCGACAACGTCGAGGTGCTGATCTATGCCCTGACCGATCCAATCCCGGAGGTCGTCCACGCGGCCAACGAGGCCCTCTCGCGGATCCGCCGGAACCTGGACGCCGTCGCCCTGCCCGAAAAATTTACCGAAGAAGACCGCCGTTTGGTGATTGAAAAATGGAAAACCTGGTATCGATCGATCCGGCCGGACGCGAAATTTGAGTGGACTGAATCAAAGTGACCACGACATCAAGCCAAGAACACGTCGATTCCTACCGTCTGTGCATCTCGCGGTACGACCGGGTGTCGAGTCTGTTGATCTCGCTGTTGATACTGATCGGCTCGCTCGTATCGATACTGTTGATCGCCTGGTTGACCAGCAAGATTTTTGTTTCCCAAGCCGCGGTCCCCGTGGAGTTGGCCGATTTCAGCGGCGACGACGGTCCGGTCGGCGGCGGCCAGACGCCCGAGCCGCCCAACCCCGAGGAAATCCGGGAAATGGAAATCGAGGAGCCGGTGATTACCGAAACGCTCACGACCATTTCCTCCGTGGTGCAAAAACAGGTCCCGATGTTGGACGATCCGATGATTGCCCACAAGAAGACCTCGGGCATGGGCTTCGGCCACGGCGAGGGGCGCGGCCGGGGGGACGGCGTCGGGGACGGCAGCGGCGGCTCCTCGCGCGGTTGGGAAGTCCGCTTCGACAAGGGCGCCACCTTGGACGTCTACGCCCGGCAACTCGACTTCTTCAAGATCGAATTGGGCGTACTCCTACCCGACGGCAGACTGGTCTATGCGAAAAACTTCTCCAAGCCCAGACCCGACGTGCGATACGTCAACAATCCCTCGGAGAAGGAAAAGCGTTACTACCTGACTTGGCGCAAGGGGGGGCTGCAACAAGCCGACCGGGAGTTGCTGGCCAAGGCGGGAATCAACGTGGGAAAGAACATTATCCTTAAGTTCCTGCTCCCGGCGCTGGAGCAACGGCTGGTCGCCCTGGAAAGGGCGTACGCCGCCGGCAGAGACCCAAAATCCATTCGCCGCACCCGTTTCGGCGTCCGCTCCGACGGAGACGGTTACGCCTTCTTCGTCTTGGACCAGAGTTACAAACGCTGATCGGCGCGCCGTCGAGGCGACCGCGAGCAACCTGAAATACAACTAAATAACCTTGCGTGATTCCGGGAGAAAAATCGTTTAGCCCCGGCGTCTACGCCGGGTGCGCTGTGCAGCGGCAAAATGGGCGTTTGTTCCCGGCGTGGACGCCGGGGCTAAACAAGCGGCATCCTCCCAATATCGTGCAAGTCCATTTATAAATCGAAATCCAATTTTGCAGAAGAGGAGAGGACCTATCCATGCCCGACATTACCTCGGTCGTATCGTTTGCCGGCAATGCGTGCTACGGGGCGCTGGCGTTGATGGCGTTATGGGGCGCTTTTTGCACGATTATAGTCTGGCGGCGGGTCGGGCAAATCCGCTTCCGTAGCGAACAGGAACAAACCGACTTTCTCAACAAGTTCGACGAGCAACTCGCCGTCAAGGACTTTGAAGCCGCCGACCAGCTATGCGAGGACGACCCGCGGGCAGTGCCCCAGTTGGCGGGCCTGGCGGTCGACAACCGCAACCTCGGTTACGCCAAACTCCGCTCGCTGCTGGTCGATCGGTTCCAGCGCGACGTGCTGGCCGACTTGGAGCACCGCCTGAGTTGGGTCTACACCATGATTAAAGCCGCCCCGATGGTCGGATTGTACGGTACGGTGTTGGGCATGATGGGCGCCTTCGGCAAGCTCGGAGCGTCGGACAAGGTTTCGCCAACCGCGCTGGCCAGCGACATCATGCTCGCCCTGACCACCACCGCCCTGGGGCTGACCATCGCCATCCCCCTTATTATCTGCACTAACAGCATCAACGTGCGGATTCGCAAGCTGGAGGAACTGGTCGGATACGGTTTGGCTCGGGTGTTGGAGGGTATTAAGCAAGCGCTGACAACGGCAACGGCGTCTGAGGAGAAGTAACGCATGGCCCATAACGACGCCTGGGATAAACCGTTCGCCGAAGACGACGGCGGCGCCGCCGTTCAATTCCGTCCTCCTCTTATGCAGGAGGGGGACATTGACATGACGCCGATGATCGACTGCGTCTTTCTGCTGCTGATCTTCTTCCTGATCAGTTCGATTCCCGACGTGAATACGGCGGTCGAGTTGGCCCCCGCGCGCTACGGCAAGGGGGCCGATCCGAGCACCGCGGTGTTTGTCACCATCGCCGACAGCGGCGGCAAGTCGGCCGACGTCTACCTGGCCGACGGCAAGGTCGGTACGCCTTTGACCAAAGACCCCAAGGCCCAGGAGGCCGCCGTCTCGGCCGCCGTCCGCGAAGGGTTCAAGAACGGTAAGTCCAGCGTGATTATCAAGGCCGGGCGGAGCGTCAAGCACAAAGAAGTCTCGCGCGTGGCCTCCGCCGCCTCGCTGGTCGAGGGCATCCAATTGTACCTTGCGGTATTCGAGATCAAATGAGCGATTCCCAGCACCCAATCGACGAAGAGCAAGCCGTCCTCAGCTTCGAGCACAAGGACGACAGCGACAAAGAAGTCGACATGACCCCCATGATCGACTGCGTGTTCCTGTTGTTGATTTTTTTCGTGGTCACGGCTTCGTTCCAGTTGCAGAAGGCGTTGGAGATCCCCCCGCCGGAGCAAAAATCCCCGAACACCGCCGAGATAAAACCTGATCCCGAGGATGACATTATCACCGTGCGCATCGACGGGGACAACACTATATGGGTAAACGACAGCGAGGCCCCCAGTGAGCAAGACTTGCTGCTGAAGCTCCGCGAGGCCCGCGAAAACACGACAGCTTCGGACGGCAGGCCGGCCAGCATTCTGCTGGTGCTGGCCGACGGCGAGGCCCGACACGACGTTGTGGTCCTCGTGCTCGACGCCGGCAACTCCGTGGGCATGGAACACATCCGATTGGCCTCCGCCGACGACATTGAGATGTAATTATGAAATCCACCGAACGCTTTATCGCTTTACTTGAAGAAAGAGAACTCGTCTCGCCGCACACGGCGAAAAGCCTCCTCGCGCAGGTGGCCAAATCCCGCAAGACGATCTCGGCCGAATCGATCGCCAAACGGTTGGTCAAGCACGGGCGGCTCACGTCCACCCAGGCCAAACGCCTGCTGGCGGCGCTGGAGGAGACGCCCTCGGGACCCGCGGCCGAATCGAAACCGAAGGCGAAACCGGGGCCGAAGGCCGAGGATGAACTCGGTTTCGCGCCGATCGACGGCGAGTCGGCCAAATCGAAGCGGGCGGCCAAGCGGCGCGAGGAGAAACCCGCCCCAACACCACAACTGGAGCAACCCTCCAAGCCGGCGGCGGCCGCCCCCGCGAAATCCGCCGGAAGGGAATCGCTGCTGGACCAGGAGATGCCGGCGCCGACCGGCGGCGGACCGCTGGACGGGCTGATGTCCGATGCCGCAATGACCGCCTCCGCGGTCGGCAGCCCGTTGGATTCTTCCCCGTCCGCCGGAAGGGGTTTTTGGAGATTCTTCCGCCGCAAGCCGAAAATCAAAACCGGCGAGGAACAGTGGGGTTCCTCGCTGATGCTGCTCGGCGGCGGCGGCCTGTTGCTGTTGGTGATCCTCGGCGGCGTGCTCATTTGGTCGCTGTCCCGCAGCAGCGGCGACGAGATGCTCCGACTGGCCGATGACGACTATCGCAACGGATCATACTCGCAGGCCATCAACAAGTACGATAAATATCTGGAGAAGTTTCCGAACCACGCGGGAGCGAGCGTGGCCCGCGTGCGGATCGGCCTGGCCCAATTGCGCCAAGCGACGTCGAGCGGAAGCAATTGGCCCGCGGCCTTGAAGACGGCCCAAGAAGTGTTGACCAAAATCGCGCCCGAGAAAGACTTCAAGGAAGCGCACGGCGAGTTGGCCTCGATGTTGCCGGCCATTGCCGAGGGGGTGGCCGCCGATGCCCGCAAAAAAACCTCCCAACCGCTGGTCGATCAGGCCCGACTCGCCCTGAAAATGGCCCGTAACCCGGGCTATGTGCCCAAGTCCTTGCGGCAGGAGAGCAAACTGGCCGACGTGGAGGCTTCCCTGGCTATAACCGTCCGGGAGATCGCCCGCGGCAACGAACTTGAGAAGACCATCGCCACGATGCGGAAGGCGGCGAAGGAGTCGAAGACCCAAGACGCTTACGCGGCGTGCAGCGCCTTGTTGCGTCAATACCCCAGGCTGGTCTTCGATGCGAAGCTCAAGCAGGCGCTGTTGGAGGTCTCGCGCGCCCAGCAGGCGCTGGTCAAAATGGTCTCGGCCCCGAAGCCGGCCGAGTCCGATCGGCCGAAATCCGCGCCCGCCGGCAGCGTAACGCCGGCCCAATGCGACACGAAAAACAAAGTGCCCGACACGGAAGGGCGGATCGCGCTGGCGGCGGTCGACGGGGCCGTCTACGGCTTGGACGCCGCCGACGGCAAGGTGCTCTGGCGGAGGTTCGTCGGCTTCGAGACCAATCCGCGGGCGCCTTCGTTTCCGCCATCCTTGCTTGGTTCGGAACCAGGCAGCGATGCCTTGGTGGTCGACGCCGCCCGGAACGAACTCTTGCGGCTCGAAGCCCTCTCGGGCAACGTCCGCTGGCGTCAGTCGCTCGGCGAGACGTTCGACGCACACCCGGTAGTCGCCGGCGGCAAGATTCTAGTCGCCGCACGAAGCGGAAAATTGTTCACCATCGACGCCGCCTCCGGCGAATCGCCGGGCTACGTCCAGTTCCCGCAGGAGCTGGCCGTCGCCCCGGCCGTCGATGCCCAGCGGTCGTTGATCTACCAGGCCGCCGTCCACTCCAATCTCTTCGTGCTCTCGTTGGACGACGGCGCCTGTCGGGACGTAATTTATCTGGGACACGGTTCCGGAAGCGTCAACACCGCGCCGGTGGTCGTCGACGACTTCCTCCTGCTGGCCGTAAACGACGGTGCCCACGACTGCGTGCTGAAACTCTTCGCCGTCCAACCCAATACTTCCGGCAAGCCGGAACCGTGGCTGAAACCGGTGCAGCAGATTCGCCTCGGCGGCCACGTAAAGACGCCGCCGCTGGTCGACGGGCGGCGGGTCTTGATCGCCACCGCCTCCGGCGTTGTAAGGGTGTTCGAGATCAGCGCGACGGACGTCAAAATGCCCTTGCGCGAAATCGCCGACACCGCCATCGAAGGCGGCGGCAACCTGGTCCGCTTCCCCTTGTTGCGCCGCGGACGCTTCTGGATCGCCGACACCCGACTGACGAAATACGACGTGCAGGCCGCCACCGGCCGGCTGAGGTCGAAAGGGATCGCCGACCAAGAGGGCGCGTTCCTGCAACCGCCGGTCGTCGTCGGCGAGGCGGTCGTGTGCGTGCAGCGCAGGCCGGGAATGCCGGGCGCCGTCGTCTCGGCCGTCTCCATGCTCGACCCGGATCAGTATTGGAAAACGCAACTCGGATACCCGCTGGCCGCCGAGCCGATCGTCATGGCCGAGGCGGGCAAGATCGTCGCGGTCACCGCCGCCGGCGCGGTGTTCCGTTTCGACGCCGGCCGCCACGGAGCGACAATCGTCAACAAGCCGATCGCGGCAATCGACGCCTCCCTATTGCGACGGCCGATCAATACTGTTGTCCCGCTCGCCAATGGACTTTTGGCCATCAGCGGCGGCAAGGGGTGCGATCAGATCGGCGTCTTCGACCCCAATACTCCCACCCCGTTGATGTATTGGCTGAAGCTCCGCGACGAACTCGCCTGCGCCCCGGTCGCTCTCGGCCGCGGGATTTTGGTCGCCGACAGGGCCGGCCGAATCTCGTTGCTGGACCCGCAATCGGGCGATCCGCTGGCCGAGCCGTTTCAGCCCCGGCTCGAACCGGGAGAGAAAATCGAGTGGGTCGCTCCCGCCGTCGTCAACGACAAGGAAGTCGTCGTCGCCAACGGGCAAGGCAAAATCTACCGGCTCGGAATCCAAGATCAGCCGAAACCGCACCTGGCGATGCTGGCACAGACGACCGTCGCCAAGCCGATCATTTCGCCCTTGGCCGTTGCGGGCAACATGGTTTTCGGCGCCGACGAGGGCAACGTGCTGGGGAGTTTCGACTTGTCGAAGCTCGACCGCGGCAAGGAACTTAGCCTCGACGCACGTTGCGCGTGGGGGCCGGCTCGGATCGGCGACCATGTCCTGACGGCCACGGAAGACAACCGGCTGTTTTGCGTGAACGCCGATGGAAAACAACTCTGGCGGACGGAACTGAAATACGGTCCATTGGCCGGCGCGCCTCTGCGGCTCGGCGGGAATCTCATCCTGGTCGCCCGCGGCGGAACCATCTGCCGGCTCGAAGCCGCCACCGGAAAGGAACTCGGAAAATTGGACGTCGGATTCCCCTTGGCCACCGGAGCGGCGCCGATCGGACAAGGGTTGATCGTCGGCGGCTTCGACGGAACTATTTACGAAGTGCGGCAACCATGAGAAAAAGCTCGTTGCTCGAATGTCTTACGACCGTGCTGTTGGCTTTGTCATGCGCGGCCGCACGCGCGGAAATACCTCTCTACAAGCTGGAGGCGTACGATCAGATCACCCTCGACAAGGCCAACGAAAACAAGGTGTTGAAGGTCGAGCCGCTGAAGCTGACTCCCCGAGAGATTGCGGGGAAGATTAAATCGAGAGGAAAGTTGACCGTCAATCTCGTCGATTCAGCCGAGAAAACCTACGAAATCCTCTGGCGCTCGATCGTCAAAGTGGAAACCTTCGGCGAGTTGATCTTGAACAAGGCGGTCGAATTGTCGGCCGCGGGCAAGTTCGACGAGGCCTTCGACTATTTCACCTTCCTCCTGCGGAAGAAGCCCAACACGCCGGGGCTGAACGAGGCCATCGAGAAATCGCTCCAGGCGGAAGTCATGTGGGCCAACGAAAAGAAACAATACGACGGCGCCTTGGCGTTGTTGCGCGAGTTGCATCGCCGCAATCCCGAGTTCCCGAGGATCGAGAGCGCCCAGGGAAAGATGACGGACGAGTTGGTCAAGCAGTACGTATCGAAGCGGGATTACGCCTCCGCGCGGACGCTCTTGCGATCCCTGGCCGCGACTTTTCCTGAAAATACCGTCGTGGCACTCTGGCGAGACCGCTTGCAAGGCGAGACCGCCCCCTTGTTGGCCGAGGCCCTCGCGGCGATCGATTCCGGCCGGTGGGGCAAGGCGGCCGAACTGAGCCGGCGCATCGCGGAGCTTTGGCCCGACTTGCCCGGCGCTCGCCAACTGGCGTTGACCGTCCATCAAAAATTTCCGCGGGTGGTGGTGGGCGTGGGATCGCTCGCCGCCGACTTCACGCCCGGCAAGCTCAACGACTGGCCCGCAAGACGCGACAGCCGATTGGTCTACCGGACGTTGACGGAGTTTGCCGGGCCGAGCATCGAGGGAGGGAATTATATTTGTCCGGTCGGCGAAATCTCCTCCGAGGCCCTCGGACGGCGAATGGTCGTCAAGTTGAAACCAGGCATCCGCTGGGCCAAAGGCGACGACACCCTGAGCAATTCGGACGTCTCGATACGGTTGCTGGAGATGGCCGTGCCGGGCAATCCCGCCTACCGGCTCGACTGGGCCGATCTGATCGGCGCGGTCTCGTTGCGCGGCGTTTATGGGGTCGAGGTGGAGCTGCGCCGTGCCCACGTCCGGCCGGAGGCCATGCTGCAGATCGTTTTGACGCCCCTGAACTACACCGCCTCCTCGGGCGAACCGCCCCCGACAAACGGACCGCTGGTGGTCAAATCGCGGAGCGAGCAGGAGACGGTTTTCATCGCCAACGACCAGTATTTCGCGGCCGAGCCGGGGCAGCCGATGGAAATCGTCCAGCGCCGGTACGACACGGTTGCCCAAGCCGTCCGGGCGCTGAAACGGGGCGACATCGAGGTGCTCGACCGCGTCAACCCCTGGACCCTGGCCGCGCTTCGCCAAGAAGAAGAGCTGGTGGTCCAGCCTTACGCCTTGCCCTTGATCCACTGTCTGGTGCCCAACCTCCACCGGCCGCTGTTGAGCGACCGAACGTTTCGCCGGGCTCTGGCCTACGGAATCCACCGCCGGGCAATCCTCGAACTGATGCTCGGCGGCGAGGAGATTCCCGGCTGCAAAGTCACCAGCAGCCCGTTCCCCTTGAGCATCGGCCCGAACGATCCGATGGGCTACGCCTCCGACGAAAGCATCGAACCACGGCCGTACGAACCGCGATTGACGATCGCTCTGGCCAATGTTGCGTTGCAGAACTATATCGACTCTCCCGCGGGCAAAAAGCAGAAGCTGGAGGAAATGCTCACGCTCGTCTTGGCCCATCCGTCGGACGAAATCGCGCGTGGGGCGTGCGCCTCCATAAAGTTGCAGTTGAAGTTGGTGGGGATTCCCGTCGAACTGCGGCCGATCACCGGTCCGATGCCCGAGCGAGTGCCCGACGACGTGGACTTGCTCTACGTCGAATTGGCCACCTGGGAGCCGGTTGTCGACGCCCGGCGTTTGTTGGGCGAGGACGGCATGTCCGGCAAGTGCAGCCCGTACATGAGCCAGGCCCTGCGCCGGCTCGACGAGGCCGTCGAATGGGGGCAGGTCCGCTCGTGCTTGCACCGCGTCCACCGCCTCGCGCACGCCGACGTGGCGGTGGTGCCGCTGTGGCAGGTGGTCGAACACTTCGCCTACCGCGAGCGCATCCAGGGAATTTCCGCCCGGCCCGTGTCTCTCTACCAAAACATCGAACAATGGCGGCCGGCCTTCCAATATCCCTCAGAGAAATGAACCGACTCAGCACACGGATCGATCTATGCCGCGTGTTTAGCCCCGGCGTCCACGCCGGGGATCAACGGCCGTTATACCCCGGCGTGGACGCCGGGGCTAAACGAGTATATCCCCTGTTCCTGGCCGTCGCGATTCTATTTATGCCGTCGCCGGCCGGGGCGGCCGACCAATCGGTTTGGCAGTTGTTGCCTTACGACGTGCGGATATTGATCGGGTTCGAGCCGTGTCCGCCGATTACGCCCCGGCTTCAGGATGAATTGTGCGTCAGCCTTGCGGAGCGGATCGAGGCAACGATCGGGGCGGGCTGGAACGCCACGGTTGCGCCGGCGCCGCCGCCGCTGCGGGGAGCGTTGGTCCGCGACATCGAGGGCCTTCAAGCCGACCAGATTCCGGTACCCACGCCGCCGCCGGACAAGGTCCTGCTGATGGCGATCGCGTGCGTACCGGGCGGTCTGGAGGTAACGGCCCGGGACTTCGACGTCCGCACCCACGCGCTAAGCTCGCCGGTGACGCGGCCGGTAAGCCAGATCGGCGAGTTGAGCGACGCCGCGTTGGACGCGTTGCTTGTCGCCTTCGCCCCGCTGGCCCGCATTGACGGCGTAAAACGAAAAGTAATCGACGGCGTGATACGAAACGAGGTTGTCTTGCGTCCGAAGGCTTCCGGCCTGCCGTCGCGCGACCCCAACCTGGCCCTTTTCCGCCAGGGCGACGTTTTCCAACCGATCCACCGCTACAACGACCGGGAGGGAAACCTGCGCCGCGCCGTGCCGGTCCCCTGGACGTTCTGCACGGTGGAGAAGATTTCGCCCGAGGAAACGCGCTGCCGGTTGCACTCCGGCGTAAGGATCTCGCTCACCAAGCGCGGCGGCCGGGTCGAATCGCTGGCCTTGCGCGTGATTCCAACCGGCGGCTCAACCATGCTGACGCTCAAGTCGCGGACCGAGCCTCATAAGACTTTGTCCGGTTATGACGTGTACTCCCGCGTGCCGGGCAAGGAGGCCGCCGCCCTGTTGGGGCGGACCGATCGGCGGGGCCAACTTCTGATTCCGTCGGGAGAACACCTGCTGAGGGTGCTGCTGATAAAAAACGGCCGCGAGCCGTTGGCGCGGATGCCGATGGTCCCCGGCCTGGAGCCGGAAATGACCACCGAAATCGCCAACGACGACTTGCGGCTGTGGGCCGAGGGATTCATCTTCAGCCTGCAAGAGGAATTAGTGGACATCGTCGCCCGCCGGAAAATCTACGACGCGCTGATCCGCGCCCGCATCGAAGCCGATAAACTCGACCAAGCGGAGAAAATGTTCGAGGAGTTGCGAAAACTGCCCACCAATGAGCAATTCAGTCTGCGCGTCATCCAGGAGAGGGAAAGACTCGCCACGAACGATCACGTCGTGCAGAGGAAAATCGACCGTTTTCTGGACGACACCAACAAGCTGATCCACCAGCATCTTAACCCGCAAGCGATCGGCGAGTTGGAGCGAGAGCTTCGCGACGCCAAAGCCGCCGCAATAAACGCGCCGAAAAGCGAGGAGAAAAAGGCGGAAGAGAAGGACAAGAGCGAACCATCCGCCGGCGAACAGAAGACCTAAGAACGTGTTTTGAAATTGAAATATCCGTATTTAGCCCCGGGTGAATACACCCGGGGCAATGTGCGTGAAACGTACCCAACATTCCCCGCCGTGTATTCACGGCGGGCTAAATGGTATTCACGGCGGGCTAAATGGTATTCACGGCGGGCTAAATGGTATTCACGGCGGGCCAAATGGAATTACTCCCGGACACCCTCATGTCAGTCGAGAACGTTCCACACCAGCCACCACAGCAATACAATCGTGCCCACCAAGGCCGACGGCGCCAACACAAAGACCGTCAGCGGCCATAAGACCTTCATCGCGTCGACGCCGGTGGGGATCTCCATCTCTCGGGACGACGAATCATCCTCGTCTTCGCGCCGCGGAGCGACGATCGGCGGCGGGACCACCGGACGGTCCGGCCGCGCGGCGGGCGTCGGGGTTGGAAAAGGCGCCATCCGCGCGATCACCTCGCCCGCCGTGGCAATCCGCTGCGAAGGCTCCTTGGCCATCATGTCGGCCATGACGTCGACGAAGTCGGCGCCCAGCCGCGGGTTCAACCGCCGCGGATCGAGCGGCCGCAGTTCGCAGTGCGCCCGGGCCTTGTCCGCCGTCGTCCCTCCCGGAAAAGGGACCTTGCCGGTGACCGCGTAATACAGCGTGCAGCCGAGCGAATAGATGTCCCAACCCGGCGTCGGATTCCACGGGTCGCGGACCTGGTCGGGCGAGAGGTAATCGGCCGTGCCCACTATTTTGCCGTGCCGGGGATCGCTCTCCGCATCCTCGTTCAAGGAGCCGGACAGCCCGAGATCGGACAGCTTCGCCTCCCCGTCGGGCGAGACCAACACGTTTCCCGGCTTCACGTCCCGGTGGACAACTCCCTGGGCGTGGGCGTACTGCAACCCTTCGGCCACTTGCGAGATGATCCGTGCGGCCGTCCGAACGTCCAGCGGCCCTCCCTCGCGGACGAGCTTGTGGAGGTCCATGCCGGGCACGTATTCCGTCACCAGGTACAAAACGCTCCCGTCTTGTCCGGCATCGAGCGCGGCGACCAGTTTCGGATGGTCCAGGCCGGCCAGCGCCCGGATTTCGCGGGTGAAGTTGGCCGCCGCCTCCGGCGTGGCCTTATCGTGGGGGAGCACTTTAACCGCCACGACGCGGCCGATCTTGCCGTGTCTCGCCTTGAAGACCTGCCCCATCCCGCCCTGACCGATCGAGTCGATGATCTGGTACGGCCCCAGGTTGAACTTTGTGCGGCCGTCGAGCAATTGCTTCGCCTGCCAGGCGTTCAACAGATTCATTTCGACCAGGCGGTCGGCGAGCCGACGGTCGCTCGGCGGCCCGCCCGGATCGGGTTCGTTCTCATCCGACCAGCGCACGCCCGCCCGGGCCGCGTCGATCTGCTCTTGCGCGAGCAGACCGCTGGCAATGGCACACTGCTCGAACATCGAAAACTCGCTGGCGCCCAACGGTGGTACGCTCCCGGCAGGGAAAACGATTCAAGGCAACGGTGGATTATGCTTTAGCGTGGGTTATGCTTCAGCCTAGTGCGGCCTTTGGCCGCAACCAAAATGGGAGATAATGGTTTTCTCTAGCCCAGGCGTTTACGCCTGGGGACAAGGGAGCGACCATTCCCATCTTTTCCGTCAGGCCCCCTTAAGGGGGCCGAATGGGGAAAAAGGATCGTGGTTCGCCCTCATCCCCCAGGCGTAAACGCCTGGGCTAGAGAAAATCTCCACGGACGACATTTTTGACACAGACGCCAAGCAGATTTGGGCTGCCCGCATTTGACCTGCGATATCTTTGAGGATGTTTCCTCAATCCTAAAAACTAATAGCATAACAAAATTGTCGGCACAATGTTATGCTCGAGCATAACCCACTTGTGCGTGAGTCGGCACTCGCTATCGAGCATCGGGCAACGGGACGTCCTTCAACGCTTCCTGGATTTCGCCTCGCATGTATTCCTTGAACGCCCGTTCCTCGTCGAGCAGTTCCCACACTTTCCGTTGATGGTTCTTCCAGGCCCGGTTTTTCCCCGGCCTGCCATCGACCACCACGATGCACGGTTTGCCGATGTCGTATTTTTCGATTATAAATGTGTTGTTTGGATGCTCGTAATTGACCACGAGCCAGGTCAATCGCCCGTCTTTCAGTTGCGGTCCGAAATCCTTTTTCAGGACTTCGTGCGTGAGTTTTTCGATTTTTCGACACTGTGGCCCACGCTGGTTGTCGTGCAAACAGTATACGACCAGCGACTCGGGCAAGGCTTCCACGGGCGGCGGCGGCAGCGGCACGTCTTGGTTGGCGAACTGACCCCAATGGAGCATGCCATACGCGATCAAAGAAGCCATAATGAACGCCGCCACGGCGGTAATCAAAAGTCGTTTTACGCCCATGGGCCTGCCTCTACCATCGCTATCGATTGTTCTGAACTCTTCAATTCTACCTCATGGAACGAATAATAATCACGCCCGTTTACGGGCATCCTCGATATTCCACGAAGAAAAGGAGTGTGGCAAGCTCCCCCGCTCGCCGCCGCTATTCGCACGGAAAGTCGCTCTCCACGATCGCCGTAAACTCCTCCGGCATGGAGGCCCGTGTGATCCGGCGGCGAAACTCTCGAGCGCCGCTGCGCCCCTGGCCGTAGCGACAGGCGTAGCACCGCATCAGCACCGTCCCCTCGACCGGTCCGAATTGCTCGACGACCAGGCGGAAGTGTTCCAACAAGAGCCGCCGCTGCTCGGCCGGGGAGGGCTCGGGCGGAACCGGCTCGCCGCGCAGCGCGGCCGCCGCCTGCGCGAACAACCACGGCCGGCTGAGAGCCGCCCGGCCGATCATCACCCCATCCACCCCGTATCGCTCGAACGCCTCGACGACCGCCGTCGGCGTGCTCAGGTCGCCGTTGCCCACCAGCGGAATCCGGCTCAAGCGGGGCTTGATCCGAGCGATCTCGTCCCAATCCGCCGAACCGCGAAACATCTCTTCGGCCGTCCGGCCGTGGACCGTTACCGCCGCCCCGCCTGCCCCCTCGATCGCCTGGGCAACGTCGATGGCGTTGATCCAGTCGCGGGTCCGGCCGAGTCGGATCTTCGCCGTCACCGGCACGGGCCGGCAGGCGTCCACCACCCGCGCGACGATCTCGCCCACGCGATCCGGGTAGCCGAGCAGGTACGAGCCGCTTTGCGCCTTCTGCGACACGTCGCGCACCGGGCAGCCGAAGTTGATATCCACAACGGATGCCCGATATTCCTCGACCAGCCGGCGGCCCACCTCGGCCAGCGTGTCGGGGTCGTTGTCCCAAATCTGCACGGCCAGCGGCCGAGGCTCGTCATTGACGCCCCAGAGCCGCTCGGGCGGGTCGCCGCCGCGGCCTTCCGTTTGCGAGAAGCCCCGCGCGCTAATCATCTCGGTCGCCGGCAGTCCCGCGCCGCCGAACCGGCGCACCAATTGCCGGAATGCGTAGTTCGTAAACCCCGCCATCGGCGCCAGCAGCAGCGGCGGAGCGATCGCCAACGGCCCGATTCGCAACAGTGTTGGTGACAGAGTCATAAAACCGCGCTGCGTCGGTCGCGCCCTGGTTCGTGGCCCTCGGCTACTTGACTTCATGCATGAGTGACCAGAACTGCCGGGGGGTGACGATTCGGCAGCGTCCAAAATGCTTCAACGACAGCAGATCGCCATCGCCGGTGATGATGTAATCGGCCCCGCCCGCCTTGGCCAACCCCAAAACGTGCAGGTCGTCGGCATCGCGGCAGGCGCTCGCGGCAACCGCGGCGGGTTTCAACATCGCACCATTTTTACGAAGCAGCCGCCCGATGTCCGCTATGGTTTGCCGGTCCAACTTCAGTTTCTTGGCGAGATTTTGCCGAGCTTCGGCCAGCAGCGGTTCGCTCAGCAGAATTTCGTGGCTGTAAAGGCAAAGCTCGAAGACCGACTCGCACAATCCTCTGGCGGCAAAGGCCGCGACGACGACGTTGGCGTCCAGCACAATCCTCATGAGATGGCTCGAAAGACGTCCTCGTCGGTCAACAGCCCTTGCGCTTCGGCGAAGGGAAGCGTCCGTTTGCGAAGCGCTCGGAACCGTTCGATGGCCACGTAGCGGCGAATCGATTCGCGCACCAGGTCGCTGATCGGCACGCTCCGCCGGCCACTGATCTCTTGCAGGTCGGACCGCAGTTCGTCGGGGATTCGGACGGTCAGCGTATTCATGTAAGACATTGTATCACGCAGGCGGCGATAGTCAAGCGGCTTTACGGCTCGACGACCAGCGCCGAGACGAGTTTGTCGGCGGGAGTGGACGGCGGAAGGACCGTCAAGGCATACTCGGCGATCGATCGATTGTACTCCGTCAGCGAATCCAAAAATGCCGAAGTCTGTTCCGTCTGGGCGGCGACCGTCTCCAAAACCTGGTCGACCGCGGTGCTGCCCGAACGGTACTTCTCGGCGGCGGCGACCCGCGCCGTCTCCGCCTCGACGACCGCGGCGGCATGTTGCCGCACGTTTTCGCACTGGCCGGGTATCGTCGCCGCCAGCCGGCGCACCGGCCACGTGTCGATCAGGCTTTGGGGCTGGGCATCGAGCTTCAGCAGGTATTCGCCCGAGTGCGGCACGGTCGAGGCCAACGGCCACGCCGCCTCGTCCGCCGCGCCGATCCGCAGTGCCAGGGCGAACTGTGCCTCGACCAGCGCCACCCGTGCCCGGCCTAGTTCCGCGCGGGCGGCCAGTTGCGCCGCGTTCAACCGCAGCATGTCCGCCGCCCCGGTCGGTTCGTTTCGGTGTTGCAGGACCACGGACACAAGCGCCTCGAAAAACTCGGCCTGCTCGGCGAGAATCTGGTACTGAGCGGCCCGACGCCGAAGGAGCCAATATGCCTCGATCGTCGCCAGCCGGTCGCCGCCGCCGTCGCGGAGCAGACACTCTTCCAGGCCGATCGGCTTACCGGCGTCTTCGGGCAGGTAGCGGTCCCAATGTATGGCCACGGTCAACTGTTTTGCCCGGACGGCCGGCGTCGCGGCCCGCAACGCCGTATAGAGCGGAGTTGCCGCGGCGGGCGACGCACTTTCAACTCCGCTTTCCACCGAAGGGGAGAAAGGATGCGACGGCTTGTTGGCAATCCGTTCCGGCGGCAAAGACGACTCGGCTTGGGGATCGACCGGCACGAGCCGCGCCTCGGGCTGGTTTGGCGTTCCATACCGAGGTTGAACGCGCGGCGGGGCCAACGTCGGCTCGTTCTTGCCGGCCGGCTGAAGTCCTTCGCGCGGCGGAGCGAGTGTCGGCTCGTTCGCCCGCCAACCTTCGCGCGGGGGGGCCAACGTCGGCTCGTTCCTCGATCGCGGCGGGGCCGGCGTCGGCTCGCCGCGGGGCGTTGCAATCGGCTCGTTCGCGCTGGTTGGATTCACCGATTCCCGGTTGTCCGAGGAGCGCGGCAGGGCCGCTTGCCGCGTCGGGCCAATCAACATCGCCACCAACTCCCGCGTGCTCGCCGTTGGCCCCACGACGGTCAAACCATAATCGGCGATGGCTCGATTGTAGTCGCACACCAAGCGGATGAACGTCTGCCGGCGGTGGAACAACTCGCGGCTGCACGAGGCCACGGCGGCGGCGTTGACTCGCCCGCTGCGGCGATCGTCGGCGACGGCCAGCAGCGCGTCCTCGGCTGCCAGGACCGCCGCCGCCTGGTCGTCGATCGCCCGGCGTTGCAAGGGGAGGATTTTTTCGGCCAGCCGGGCCGTCTCCGGCGGAGTCCGGCCCGCGAACAACTCGTTGAAGTACGTGCGGTACGCGCCGACGTGCGGAGGATCGGTCGGCAATGGGAGCGGCGCGTCGGTAGACATTCGCGCCAACGCGGCCAACTCGAACTGGGCGCGGACCGCCTGAAGGTTCGCTTCCTGGAGCCGCGCCGCCGCCTCTGCCCGGACCGATCGCAACGAGGCGTCCTCGCCGCCGATGTTGGCCGGTTCGAGCTGCCGGACATGGTCCAGAAAGAAACGATATTCGGCCGCCGCCTCGACCAGTCGCCAATACGCCCGCACGATTTCCAACTGCCGGCGGCGCTCGATCGTCGAACCGAGCGCTCCGAGCAGCGTAAGCGGCCGGCCGGTCAGCGCGCCGTCGGCGGGCAAGCGAATCGCCTCGTCCACCAATTCCGGCGGGCGTCTTGGATTTCGCGAAGCATCGATCGAGGCCGGCGGCATTGCACGGGCTGCATCCGAGGCGGCGAGCGATTGCAAGACGGCAGGCTCTTTCCGCGGGGGCTCCGAAAGCGGCGGCAATACGGCGTCCGAAGCCTGGCCCAACAGCATCCATCCGAGAATCATCCCTGCAACCGGCATGGCCGCAACCTCCATTGGAAAACAGATCGAGCCTACTGAGAACGTGTTTTGAAATCATTCATTTAGCCCGCCGTGAATACACGGCGGGGCGGGTTGACCGCGAAAAACCGCTTGCCCCGGGTGTATTCACCCGGGGCTAAATACGGATATTTCAATATCAAAGCACGTTCTGATAGACTATAAGGTTACAGGCCGGTGCGGCGGCGTCAATGCGAATCGAGCCGTCGAAGAGGAGGAACCATAAGAACTCGACCACACACCGAAGCCCACGGGTTGCAACCCGTGGGCTTTCTGGGCGGCAAACGGTCAATTTACAGATACGACTTCACCGCGGTTTTCGGCGTAGAATGACCGACGGCGGAGCCGATTCCACGTCGTCTCGATCGTGGACGTGCCACAGGGGTAGCCCTTTTCTTGCCCGCTCCGCCATGGTGAACAATTTTTCTTGCGTTCCCGGCATGGCGTCGGAGGCATTGAACTTGCTAAACTCGACCTCCGACGGCTCGAAGTCCCAAATACCCATTTTGATCGCTTCCAGCACGGACCTCGGCACAATACCGCTCCTTCCTTTTAGCGACGTGAGATGAGTAGAAGTGAGTGGTTTAGTATCCATTTTTTCAGGGAATTGTCAAGCATATCGACCGTTTTAGTTGCCGTCACGGGTAGCCTGGGCGAGCAGGACGATTTATCCATTCGGGTGCATCTTGGCCAGATTCACATATTTTCCCGCCGTCGATCCGGCCCACCCTTGATTTTTCGCCCAAAATCACGTCTGCTAGAGCGTTTCATGGTTGGGAGCCGACATCGTGAGTGACATACCTGAATCCCAGACAAGCCAACGACCTTTGCTTCTGGCGCTGATTTTGGTGTTGGCTGGCTACGCGGCGGCGGCGGCGTTCCGCGTCCCGCAGTACGGGACCGAGCTGATCGTCGCCCACGCGGAACATGAGACGGTCGAGGATACGGCCGGCGAAGAGACGGGGCATGACGTCGTCACTGCCCATCCGCCGTATTGGATGGTGGCTCCCTTCGCGGTGTTGTTGGGGGCGATTGCCGTGTTGCCGCTGGTGCCCGCCACGATGCACTGGTGGGAGAGCAACCTGCACCGTTTTTACGTGGCCGGCGGGCTGGCGGCGGTCACGTTGGCGTACTACGCGGCGCTGCACGCATATCCGATCCACGCCCATTGGCCGGTGCATCACATTGTCCGCCCCGCGGAGAACGGTCCCAATTTCGAGGAAACCGCCGAGGTGTTCGCCAACGCGATGCTCGACGAGTATCTTCCGTTCATCATCTTGCTGTTCAGCCTGTACACCATCAGCGGCGGCATCCGCATCGAGGGGGACTTGCCCGCCCATCCGCTGACCAACTGCACGTTCCTGGCGGCCGGCGCCCTCCTGGCCAGTTTCATCGGCACCACCGGCGCGGCGATGCTGTTGGTCCGGCCGCTGTTGGAAACCAACCGCGAGCGGAAACACGTCAAGCACACGGTGATTTTCTTCATCTTCATCGTGTGCAACTGCGGCGGCTTGCTGTTGCCGTTGGGCGACCCGCCGCTGTTTTTGGGCTATTTGATGGGCGTGCCGTTCCTGTGGACGGCCTCGCTGTGGAAGGAGTGGCTGTTCGTCAACGCCGCGTTGCTGTCGCTGTATTGGCTGTGGGACTATTTCTGGTACTACCCGCGCGAAATGCCGGCCGACATCGCCCGCGACGAAACCCGCGTGCATCGGCTGCGATTCGGCGGCCTTTGGCCCAACACTTTGCTTCTGGCGGGCGTGATCCTCTCGGTGGGACTGTTGGACCCCGGCAAGGCGATTCCGGGAACGGACTGGCATCCGTGGATGTATCTGCGAGAGGCCGCGCAGTTGGCTTGTGTCGCCCTTTCCTTGGTGTTGGGGAGTCACTCCATCCGGCGGGCCAACCGCTTCAACTACGCCGCGATCGTGGAAGTTGCCGTGTTGTTCTTCGGCATCTTCATCTGTATGCAGCCTGCGCTGCAAATCCTCGGCGTGCGGGGGCCGAGCCTCGGCTTGCTCACGCCGACGCAGTTTTTCTGGTGTACGGGCGGGCTTTCGTCTTTCCTGGACAACGCCCCCACCTACGTCGTGTTCTTCCAGACGGCGAAAACCCTCGGCGGCGGCCCGGCAGTGGCCGGGGTAGCCGAGCCGCTGCTTCGGGCCATCAGCCTGGGCGCCGTCTTCATGGGCGCCAACACGTACATCGGCAACGGCCCGAACTTCATGGTCAGGGCCATTGCCCAGAAGTGGGGCGTGCCCATGCCCGGTTTCTTCGGATACATGCTCTACAGCGGCTTGATCCTCCTGCCGCTGTTCGCCCTGGCAAATTGGGTGTTTTTGAGATAGCCGCGGGCCGCCGTGCCGGCGGCGGCTTGCTGCTGCCGTTGGGCGATCCGCCGCCGTTCTTAGGGTATCTGATGGGCGTTCCCTTCCTGTGGACGACCATGTTGTGGAAGGAGTGGTTGCTTGATCAACGCCGCGCTGCTGGGCGTAGTTAACTCATTTCCCCAAACCACCCGCGCCGTTCTAACCACTTCGCTATCTCCAGCACCGGAGAAACCGTGAAGGCCAAGATAATGACGATTGCCCAATCAACCGGCGGTAGGCTGAAAGTGCCAAACGGCTCATGCAGGAGAGGCACGTGGACGACTAAGGTCAACAGCAATAACTCCCATACAATAGCCAGATTCAACCATTTGTTGGCAAAGGGTTGATTCAGCACCGAATGGCGGTCAGAGCGGAAGTTGTACGCCTTGAAGAACTGAATCAACACCAACGAGACGAAGGTCATGGTCATGGCCTCGGCGGCACTTCGGCCGGAGTCCAGCGCCCAGATGAACAAGCCCAGGTTGACCAGCGTTGACCACAGCCCGCCGACCGTCATTAGAGTGACGACAGGCCGTGTGAAAACGCCGGTGCGCGGGTTGCGCGGCTTGCGGCGCATGATGTCGGCTTCGGGTGGGTCCACCGCCAGCGCCAGCGCCGGCAAGCCGTCGGTGGCGAGATTGACGTACAGGATTTGCACGGCAGTCAAGGGCAAAGGCAGACCAAGCAGCGTAGCTCCGGCCATCAAGCCGATTTCGCCGATATTGGACGAAAGCAGGAACATCAAATACTTCTTGATGTTGCCGAACACGACCCGGCCCTCTTCCACCGCCGCGACGATCGAAGCAAAGTTATCGTCGGTCAGTGTCATGGCGGCGGCCTCTTTGGTCACGTCCGTGCCGGTGATTCCCATAGCGATGCCGATGTCGGCCTTCTTGAGCGCGGGCGCGTCGTTCACCCCGTCGCCCGTCATGGCAACGATGTGGCCTTTCTGTTGCCAGGCCGTCACGATGCGCAACTTGTGCGCCGGAGAAACGCGGGCATATACGTCAATGTTTTCGACATCGCTCTCGAACTTGTCCTCGCTCATTGCCTCCAGTTCCGCGCCGGTGACAATGCGGTCGGTCTTGAGCAAACCCAGTTCGCGGGCCACAGCTTGCGCGGTGAGCGGGTGGTCGCCGGTAATCATCACTGGCCGGATACCGGCCTGCTCGCAGGTCTGAATCGCGGCCTTGGCCTCGGGCCGGGGCGGGTCAATCATCCCGACCAAGCCGAGGAAAGTCATTTCGTATTCCGCGTTTTCCAGCGTCGCGCCCGATTTGGACGCAACAGCCAGCAACCGCAGGGCCTCGCTCGCCATCCGGCGGGCCGTTTCCAGAATCGCCTCCCGACTTTTGGCGTCAAGGGCCGCTTCCCCCCTCTCAGTCAACTGTCGCGTGCAGGACGCAAGAATGACTTCCGGCGCACCTTTGGAATAGGCCACGACCGCCTCCGCCCCGCTGTGCAGCGTGGTCATGCGTTTGGTTTCGGAGGCAAACGGAATTTCGCTCACGCGGGGGAACTGCGCGTCGAGGTCGGCTTTGTTCAATCCGGCTTTGGCGGCGGCCACCACCAGCGCGCCCTCCGTCGGGTCGCCTTTGACGTGCCAGCGGCCATCGGACTCGTTATGGACGATATGCGCGTCGGAGGCCAGCGTGCCGGCCTGCAACAGCAGTTTCACAAAGTCGGGCGGCTCGACAGTGGAGCCGTCGCGCGAGAACTGACCGTGCGGCTCATAGCCTGCCCCGGAGACCTCCAGCATTTGCCCGGCGGCAAAGATTTTGCGGGCCGTCATCTGGTCTTTCGTCAGTGTGCCGGTCTTGTCGGAGCAGATCACCGAAGTGCTGCCGAGCGTTTCGACCGCCGGCAGGCGGCGCATCAGCGCATTGCGCTTGACCATGCGCTGGACACCGATGGCGAGCGAAATCGTGACCACCGCCGGCAGAGCCTCGGGGACCACGGCAACCGCCAGCGCAATCCCGAAAACCAACATCTCAATTAAGGGTTGACCGCGAAATAGACCGAGGGCGACAATGATCGCCACAACAACGAAGGCGACCCGGGCCAGCATGAGGCCGACCTTATCCAGGTTTTCCTGCAACGGCGTCTTGCCGACGTCAATCGTTTCCAGCATTTGGGCAATCTTGCCAAACTCGGTGTTCATGCCGGTAGCGACGACAATCGCGCGGCCGCGACCATAGGTCGCGGCAGTGCCGGCGTAGGCCATATTCCTGCGATCGCCTACGGTCAGCCCGCCGTCGGCGAGTGGTGCGGCGTGTTTTTCCACCGGGACAGACTCGCCCGTGAGCGCGGCCTCTTCGATCTGCAAGTTAACCGCCTCACTCAGCCTGGCATCGGCCGGGATTTTGTCACCTGCTCGCAAGAGGATTACATCGCCCGGCACAAGGTCGCGTGCTGCGATTTCAACCTCGTGCCCATCGCGGAGAGCGGTCGCCGTAGGCGCGGCCATTTGGCGTAACGCCTCGATAGCGCGATCGGCGCGGTATTCCTGCACAAAACCCAACAGCACCGCAAACAGGACGATGACGGCAATAGCGATGGCTTCAATCGGGTGTCCAAGGAAGGCGGAGAGCGCCGTCGCAACGAGGAGAATGACAATCAATACATTCTTGAACTGCTCAAAAAGAATCGTCCACGGCGAGGTGCGGTGAACGGCTTGCAGTTCGTTCGGGCCATACTCCGCAAGCCGGCTTGATGCCTCGGACTTGCTAAGTCCCACGTCTGTCGTCCGCAACAGACCGTAAATTGACCCGAGGTCCAGCGTATGCCAAGGATGTTGTTCTTGTTTTCTTGAGGAACTCATGCTAGATACTCTCTCAAAATAAAAATGCTCTGTTCGATCCATTCATGTTTGGTTCAGAGGGCTTGCCAAACAATAAAAGCGGCATAGCAGACCAACAGCAGTCCGCCCTCCCAGCGGCTAATGACCAGTCCCCGGAACATGATCACGCCCAAGCCGACCGCGAAGGCCGCCATCACGGGGATGTCGAAGCAAAATGAAGCATGTTGAACGGGGAGGGGGTGGATCAGCGCGACCAACGCCATGACCATCAGGATGTTGAACACGTTCGACCCAAGCACGTTGCCGACGACGAGGTCGGCATCGCCCCGATAGGCGGCCACGACCGCAGTGGCCAACTCCGGCAATGATGTTCCTATAGCCACGATCGTTAATCCGATCACCAGCTCGCTCACCCCGAAGTCGCGCGCAATGGCCACGGCGGCGATCACCATCAGTTGCGCCCCGACGACCAGCGTCGCCAATCCGCCGATTGCCAGCAGCCCCGATCGGAGTCGGCCGTTCTTGTTCTCCGCTAAATGCTCCAACGCATCCCGGACGCCTGCTCGTTCGCGCCGTGCGGTCCGATACAGGTATGCCACGAAGGCTGCAAAGCCGCCCAGCATGAGGATCGCGTCGCCGCGGCCGATATTGCCGTCCGCCGAGAGGACCCACAGTCCCAACGATATCGCGATGACTATGGGTATTTCGGAACGCAACATGCGCATCTGCACTCGCATGGGCCGTACCAGCGCGGCCACGCCAACGACCAGACCGACGTTCGCAATGTTGCTGCCCACCAAGTCCCCAAACGCGAGGTCGACCGCGCCGCGGAAGGCGGCCGTCACGTCCAACGCCAGTTCGGGTGCGGAAGTGCCGAACGCAACCAGGCTCAATCCAACGATGAGACGACTCACCCCGAACGAGGTTGCCAGCCGCACGGCCCCCTTGACCAGCATCTCGGCGCCGACGTACAAGACGGCTAGGCCCGCGGTGAACAATGCTAACTGCAACAATGCTGCCATGGCCGGGATGCTCCCACGCTTTATACCCACATTTCATGCCGCAACACACTAACTCGCTGACGACAACGAGTCGCACGCCAGTTGACCGACGGCGGTATTCGAGCCGGTCCCGACGGACGGAGAATCTCCGCCTGATTTCCCAAGGACTTTTTTGGTCTCTGGTGGCAGCAGTCTAGATATCCGTTCCGCCGTTGTCAACAGACGGCTGGTTGCCCGCCCCGACTTTTCGTAGAATCCAAAGGGCTGCGGCACGTCGCGACGGGGAAGGAGCGCGGTCAGCCCCCCTCCTTGACTACGATATCGCATTGAAGAAAGGCGCTCGTTATTCTCGGTGTTGCCGATTGCGGGCACGGGTTGTCGGAAAGCGGAAAGCTGGTGGAACAGTGAACTACGTGAGCGTTGCCACCGACGAGCAGTTGCGGCGGTTTTGCGAAAAAATCTCCCGCGCCAAGTCGATCGCCTTCGACACGGAGTTTGTCTCCGAGCACACCTACCGGCCGGTGCTGTGCCTGATCCAGGCGGCCGCCGACGGCGAGCTTGCGGTCATCGACCCGATGACGGTCGGCGACGTCACGCCGTTTTGGGAGGCCGTCGCCGCGCCGGGGCACGAAACGATCGTCCACGCGGGCCGAGGCGAAATCGAGTTCTGTATCCGGGCAGTCGGCCGGCGGCCGGCGCGGTTGTTCGACGTGCAAATCGCGGCCGCACTGGCGGGAGCGGAGTATCCGGCCGGCCTCGGCTCACTGGTCTCGAGGTTTCTCGGCCGGCGGCCGTCGAAGCACGAAACCCGCACCGACTGGCGCCGCCGTCCGTTGAGCAAGCGGCAGATCGAATACGCGCTTGGCGACGCCCGATGCCTGCAACCGATCCGCGACGCGATCCACGCGAAACTCGCGGACCTCGGCCGACTGGATTGGCTGGCGGAGGAAATGGACTCGTGGCCGGAGGAACTCGAGCGGTCGCTGTCTCGGGAGCGTTGGCGGCGTGTCTCGGGCAATGCAGGGTTGGACGCCCGAGGATTGGCCATCGTCCGCGAGTTGTACCATTGGCGCGAATCCGAGGCCGAGCGGCGCGACCGGCCGGCACGGCGCGTTTTGCGCGACGATCTGATCGTGGAGCTTGCCCGGCGCGGATCGCCCGACCTGAAACGCATCATGGCCTTGCGAGGATTGGAGCGGGGCGACTTGCAGCGTCGGCTGGAAGAAATCGCCGCGGCCGTCCAGCGCGGCCTGGACGTGCCCGAGGCCGAGTGCCCCCCGCAACCGACGCGCGAGCGCGGGCCGGAGCTTTCCGTATTGGGCCAATTCCTCTTCTCCGCGCTGGGCAGCTTATGCCGCGAGGCCCAACTCGCTCCCAATCTGGTCGGCACGCCCGCCGACATCCGCGAGTGGATGACTTGGAAAAAGGGGACAGGTCCAATTTGCCGGAACGGCCCGCAGGGTGCTGCGCACAAATTGGACCTGTCCCCTTTTTCCCCCCCGCCGAAATTGGCCCGCGGCTGGCGGGCGGAGTTTGTCGGCCGGCTGTTCGACGATCTGTTGGCCGGAAAAATCTCCGTCCGCGTCGGCAACGCCGACCTGGAACACCCGCTGGTGTTCGAGCCGCCCCGCTCCTAGCGGCTGTCCAAAAAAACTCCCCTTTCCCTTTGGGAAAGGGGCAGGGGGTGAGGGCGAGTTGAGTTTGGGCACCTTGTCGTTACCCACATTTTGTCCCGGAGGGACGTTCCGACAATAGCCCAGCGATTAACAGGATTATGCAAGTGCTAGTGGTCTGTCCAAGTTGAAATTACGGGTGCCACGGTTGGCTTGTCCAACCGTGTTTCCGGCACTGCTGGACAAGCCAGCAGTGGCACCCAACGTGTAAAGTCGAGATGGACAGACCACTAGCCGATGGGCTTCAACTGGTGTTTGAGGAATGCCGCAAGCTTGTCGATGGCCGCGGAATCCAGCGCGGCGGCGCCCGCCAGGAACTCCGCAAGCGCCTTGGGCGAGAGCCCGGTTTGATCGGCTGGTTCTCGATGGTCCATTCCGCTTTCAGAAATGGCGCGGCGCAGTTGCCCACTGACGGTCGGTTCGCGCATGGCTGAGGCGCGCCTCTGGCGTTCAGTCCGGGTCGCTTGCCGACGCAGTTCCGGCAAGTCCTTCTCAACCTGCCGGCAGTACCTCTGCAACTTTTGGCGTTCTTGGGCCGTCGCCGGCCGTCGGGCTCCGACGTTCTCTCGATCGTTCATGGGATCGCCTCGGGTACATCGACGCGGCCTTCAAGGTCCGTTGACCTCGTAGGCCGTCACGGGGAACACCATCGTGTTCGTCAAGATGCCCGATTGCCTCATCGGTCCAAATGAATTCGTAAGAAGGCATTACGGAACCTCTGGACGACCTTGTCTACTATGTATTGTACCGGCTATTGTGTTCGGCAACAAGTAATTCCCGAGCCGGCCGGGTTGCCCGACCGCTTGTGACGCGCCACGGACCTTGCACAATCAATAAAATAGAGGCTCCTCAACAGAATTTGTGGGTAGATTCCGGGGCGAAAAGCAGATTGAGGTGCGTTTTTCAGGCATTTGCAGGGCAAATGAATGATATGGAATCCGGTATTCAAATCATGCCACGAATCGTCGGCGGCCACAGCGGCGGCTTTTCGGCATTCATTTGCCCTGTTATGCCTCAGAAAACGACTGTCCAAATCCTCCGTTCTTACCCACAAATTCTGCTGACGATCCTTTTCTTCCCTTCATCTCCTCATTCATTTGCCCTGTCATGCCTCAGAAAACGCACGTCAATAGCGCTAACCAACCCCGTTCTTACCCACGAATTCTGCTGACGATCCATTTATGGTTTATGTTGACGCTGGAGAATGAACATGGATAAGACAAGAGACCAAACAACGAGAAGATTCCAGAAAGCCAGGAAGCGTCTGAAGAGAATCCGGGAAACAATTGCGCCGTTTGTCAAACGGAGAGACCTCAAACAGCAATCCACCAGAGGAGAGTGGCAAGAGACATCAAGCCTCATTGAATCCGAGGGGTCCCGCTATCATTATTGACGGTATTCGGGACGAATGAGCATAGATTTTTTCGGCCTTTTTCTGGGTGACGGTGCGGAGTTGCGGCGATTGCCGTTTACCCACCATATTCACTCTCCGGAAGCGACTGTAGCGTTGCCACCGCTAGGAAGAGCGGTCTGTAGATCGGAATGTGCCGTCTGTGGGCCAGGCATGAGCCGTTTGTCGCCGATCCAGTCGTGGAACCACCGCAGCAGCGAGCCGTGGGTGATCATTCCAGTGGGGCGTCCCTGGTTGGTTATCACCACGCCGCGGATCGAGACCCGGCAAAGGAACTCGTGGATCACGCGGACGGGCGTGACTTCCTCGTAGCAGATGACTTTCGAGCACATCGTGCTCGAAAGCGGCCGTTGCCGACACTCCGGCGAGACCATCGTCGCCATGAGATCCTTCTCGGAAATGAGGCCGGCCAGTGCGCCGTCGGCGTCCAGCACGGGCGTGGCCGGGATGCCGAACTGGAGAAAGAAACCGGCGGCTTCCTCGATAGTGTCGTCTTCCCGCAGGCAAACCGTCAAGGGGGCCATTACGTCGCGGGCAAGCTTGCCGGCGAAGATCGCGCCGTGCCGGGCGGAGCAAGACAGTTGTGGTTCCGCGGCGTCGGCCAGCGCGGTGTAGCAGACGACGCGGTCGCGGCCCATGCGCTTCGCGCAGAGCAGTGCCTGGTCGGCCAGATCGACGAGTTCTTCCGAGGTTTGGGTGTCGTCGCGGCACTGGGCCACGCCGAAGCTGCCCGTGACGTTCAGATAATTGATTCCCACGGGGATGCGCAGCGCGGCCAGCCTCGACCGGGCGCGTTCGGCCCAGACGGCGGCGCCGTTCTCTCTGGTCTCCGGCAGCATGACGCAGAACTCCTCGCCCCCGTAGCGGCAGATCGTGTCGCTGACGCGGCAGTTGTCCATGAGCAATTCCGCCGCGAACTTCAACGCCGAGTCGCCGGCCGGGTGTCCGTGGACGTCGTTGACCTGCTTGAAGAAATCCAGGTCCATCATTACGCAACTCAACGGCAAGCGGGACCGCCGGGAGCGGCGCCACTCCTTTTCCAGCGATTCGTAGAAACTCCGTTGCGTGAGCAGTCCCGTCAGCGAGTCGGTATGGGCCATCAGGCTCAATCGCCGTTCCAATTCGAGGACCCTCGATCTGGACTTCAGGCGGGCCAGCAATTCGCCTTTCGAGACCGGCTTGGTGAGGAAGTCGTCGGCCCCGTTTTCCAGCCCGGCGATCATTTCGGCCGCCCCGGTCTTCACGGTCAGGAAGACGATGTAGACGTAGTGCGGCAGCAGCATTTCCCGCACCTTCCCGCACAATTCCATGCCGTCGACGTGCGGCATCATCCAGTCGGTGATGAGAAAGTCGGGGCACTCCAATTCGATGGCGTCCAACGCCTTCCGGCCATCCGCGGCGGTGCGGACCGAGTATCCGGCGCCGGCCAACCACCGGGAAAGGAGGCGCAACAAGGCGGGGTCGTCGTCGACCAATAAGACCTTGTAGTCGGCTGGCGTCATGGAACGGCCAAAGGTGCGGATGCCGTGCCCCGCCGGCAATACAAACGTCTCGTGCCCTATTGGTAAAGATTAGCTCGTCTTTGGGAGAGAAGAGCGCCCGGCCGACATAAATTCCCGCATGATAGGGACCGGCGGGACCATTCCTTGCGGGCACCCTTGCGTCTCCCTCCTTATTCCCTCTGTTCGGCGGGCAATAATCGGTACGCTCGGCACGATCGGATCGGGTGTAAAACGTGAGAGGAGGCGCCATTTTTTCTCTAGCCCAGACGTTTACGTCTGGGGCGGCGGAATGACCATCCATCATGTTCGGCCCCCTTCGGGGGGCGATATTCCTCAATTTCGCCCCCTGAAGGGGGCTGGTAGGAAAAGGAATTGGAATCTTTCGATCTCCGTTTCCCAGGCGTAAACGCCTGGGCTAGAGAAAAAGACGCCTGGGAATAAGTGAACGTACATCGCTACCCACAAATCTGACGCTCACACCTGGGCAGGCGTCAGGTATTTTGCTATCCTGCCGACTTGTTGCCGTTCAGCAAATATTAAGGATTGAGTCATGAAAGTATTGATTGCCGACAAGTTGTCCAGTGAAGCCGTAACCTCGCTCGAAAAATTGAATTTAGAGGTCGAGGTACGCAGCGAACTGAAGGCGGATACTCTTCCCGGCGCAATGGCCGACGCGGGCATCCTTGTCGTCCGCTCCACCAAGGTGACGGCCGCGGCCATCCAGGCGGCGCCGCAACTCTCGCTGATCATCCGCGCCGGGGCGGGATACGACACCATCGACCTGGCCGCCGCCAGCTCGCGGGGCATCTACGTCGCCAACTGCCCCGGCAAAAACACCGCCGCCGTCGCCGAACTGGCCATCGGCCTGATGGTGTCCGCCGACCGGAGAATCGTCAATGCCTCCACGTCGATGCGCGAAGGAAAGTGGATGAAGAAGGAGTATGGCAATTCGCGCGGACTGGCCGGCCGCACGTTGGGAGTTCTCGGCTTCGGGGCGATCGGGCGGGCGGTGGCCCAACGCGCACGCGGTCTGGAAATGAAGATCATCACCTGGTCGCCGCTGGACCTCACGCCCGAGCAGGCCGAGGCCCAAGGAATCGGCTACTGCAATACGCCCGAGGAGCTTGCCGCGGAGGCCGACGTGGTGACAATCCACATGGCCTCGAACGCCGAAACGAAGCACGTCGTGGGCGAAAAATTCCTCGACGCCATGAAGCCCGGCGCGATCCTGATCAACACCTCGCGCGGGCCGCTGGTCGATACCGAGGCGTTGCGGACGGCCATCGTCGAGAAGAAACTCCGTGTCGGACTCGACGTGTACGAAGGCGAGCCGGCCGCGGGCGACAAAGAGTTTCCCGACACGGAACTGGCTTCAATGGCGACTTGCACGCCGCACATCGGCGCCTCGACCGACCAGGCCGCCGATGCCATTGCCGCCGAGGTGGTGCGGATCGTCGATCTGTTTCTCAAGACGGGCCATCCGGCCGGTACCGTTAATCTCTGCGCCCGCTCCTCGGCGGCCTATCGGTTGGTGATGCGGCATTTGAACCGCGTCGGCGTGCTGGCCTTCGTCCTCGACGGACTCCGCGAGGAAGGCATCAACGTCGAGGAGATCGAAAACACGATTTTCGACCGGGCCGAGGCCGGCTGCTGCTCGATGTTGCTCGACCAACAGCCCTCCGAGAAGCTCATCGAATTCTTCCGCGGCAATCAAAGCATCCTGCACGTGATGCTTAATTCATGTGCCTGATTCATCTAGTGGATAGTGGGTAGTGGATAGTGGATAGTGGGCAGTGGATAGTGGTTAGCAAAAGTTGGGGTGGCAGTTGTACTGCCGCCCCCGTTTTTCGGCGATTTCCAGGGGTGGCAGTACAACTGCCACCCCAACAAAGCGTATTTCTGCGCGGCTGCCCACTATCCACTATCCACTACCTTGTTTCAGTCGATTTTGCCACCCACAAATCCTTGTGCAACAAGGGAGTGGTGCTCCGGTCCAATGGGCGAGGTTCGTCGCGCGCGGATCAAATTGCCCAACGCGCATAGCCGGAAAGAGTTATACCCTGCCGGGGGGCAGAACCGCCTGGAAGTGCGTTCTTTCTTTGCCTGCAAGGGCTGATTGCTTTGATCGGATCGGCTATAATGACGGTTGGGATTCGGTAGGATCCTAAAAGTCGGCATAGGCGGCGCCACGGCCGTTTTCGCGGCGTCGCGGCAAGCTACATTCGTGGTGTGTGATACGACGATCGTCCGGCGCCCCGAATCGGTCCCTGGGAGGGAACACGTAATGCCCTGCATGGCTTTTCGCGCCTTCGTGCTGGCCTTCAGCTATGCGGCGGTCTGCGCGACGTGCATGGCCCAGCAGTCCGGCATCACGGCCGATCTGCACCCGTGGGGACGGTTCGAGCCTGGGGCCTGGAAACTGGTCCGGGTCGTGACCGAAACGCTCGACGAAAAGGGCCAGGTGGTCAGCACCAGCACTACCGACACCAAAACCACGCTGATGAAAATCGACGACGACGGCGTAACGTTGGAGGTGCAGGTGTGCATGGAAGTGGCGGGAAAAAGTTTTCAGGCCGAGTCGCAAACCATCAAGCAGGGGTTCAACGGCGAATCGGCCGCGACGGACTTGACTCTAAAGGAGACGGCCGATGGTCAGGTTGTGATCGAGGACCGAAAGATTGCCTGCAAGGTCCAGCAGATTGAGGTCGTCGCCCCAAACGAAAAGACGGCCATCAGTCTTTACTATTCGACGACCGTCGCGCCGTACATCCTCAAGCGGGTGAGCGTTACCCGCGACGCGGAAGGCAAGAGTGTGTTGAACACGACGAGCTTCGAGGTGATCGCGGTGGAGATGCCGGTCAGGCTGCGCGGCGAGACCCGCGCCGCCATCTACGTCAAGACCGTCCAAAAAAACGCCAACGGAACGGTGACGACGTTGGCGGTGGTTTTGCCGGACGTGCCCGGCGGCGTGTTCAGCCACAGTTCCAAGGAGGTCGACAAGTCGGGGCGGGTCGTCCGACGCAGCACCCTGGAATTGGCCGACTACGGCGCCGAGCCGGAGGAAGACCGCGTCGGCTTTTTCAATCGCAAGCGCGCCGCCCGTCGCGCCGCCAAGTCGGTTTCATCGCGCCGCGGGCAGTAAGTCGCGGTAATCATGGAAATATTAGAAGGGTGAAGAGAGAGGAGAGACTTGCTGAAAGAACCGCTGTTTTTATCACTCCTCACTCTTCCCTCTTCACTTCTCGCTCTTCACTCCTCACCCTTCTCTCTTCCCCTTTTTTCATCCGCATCTTTGATAGGGGTAGGGAAGGCCGATTGAGTTCGGCCTCCCCTCCCTCCGAACCGGACGTGCGGATTTCCCGCATCCGGCTCTCCGGTTAGTGGTATTACCTCCAAGAGGATTGATGAACCGAGACCGAGAGGGAGACAAG
>JAHIKV010000149.1 GCA_018897395.1 Planctomycetota bacterium
GCCATCGTTTGGCAAGCTCAACCGATTCGGAATTTCCACTACATCGACTTTCCGCCGCCGACCGTCCGAAACCATTGAACTTACGTCGCTTTTTCAAGAAAACCGACCCCAAATCTTACACAGCACCGTAACTTGGGTTAATAATGTTTAATGTTCCCTTACCAGAATAACCGACGGCCAACTGTCCGCTGTTGGTCCAGGTTGAACCGATTCCGTCAACCGTCACTACGCCCATCGAATCGAGCATAGTACCAACAGTACAGGCATAGTAGCTACCGCTAACAACAGTACCACCGCCGGTGATGTTCAGCGTCCCGCTGCCGGACTGACCGACGTTAATGTAGCTAGTGGTCCACTTCGAGCCTGTGCCATCGACCGTGACCACACTTGCCCAGCCGGAAACGGCGTTGATAATGACTTCCCTACTGCTAACGGTGCCTCCGCCGATGATGCTAAGCGTCCCGTTGCCATCCATGTAGAGGTCGTGGCTGTTGGTCCAGGTTGAACCGGTTCCATCCACTATAATCTCACCCGTCGAACTGGAAGAGCTACCGATGAAGCCGCTGGCACTGCTGACGAAACCTCCACCGGTAATGCTAAGCGTCCCCTCGCCGATGGAGAGGTGTCTACTGGTCCAGGTTGAGCCGGTTCCATCCACTGTAATCTCACCCGTCGAACTGGAAAAGCTACCGACATTGCTGACGGAACCGCCATTAGTAATCGTAAGCGTTCCCTTGCCAACGGTGAGGTTGTTACTGTTGGTCCAGGTTGAGCCGGTTCCGTCCACCGTTACCGCGCCCATTGTGCCAATAGTTCCGAAACTATTGCTAACGGAACCTCCACCGGTAATACTGAGCGTTCCCCCGATGGAGAGACCGCCACTGTTAGTCCAGGTTGAACCAATTCCGTCAACCATCACCACACCCGCAGTGCCAATAGTTCCGAAGCTATTGCTAACGGCACCACCATTAGTAATCATAAGCGTCCCGCTACCAGATCGGCCGACATAGAGTCCGTAGCTGTTGGTCCAGGTTGAACCGATTCCGTCGACCGTCACCTCGCCTGTTGCGATCTCTCCATAGCCAATATAGCTATAACTAGAATTAAGATCACTGTCAGAGTCGACCGTCAGCGTGCCGTCAGCGATCTTTCCAACGTAGCCTACTGTGGAACTGTTCCAATCGGCCGGGTCGGCGGGGTCGATGTCGCCGGTGTAGGAGATGCCGGCGCGGGCGGTTGGAAGTTGAACGGCGAGAAAGATAACGGCCAAGAGGATGACGGGGAGCAACGTCGAGCGTTTCATCTTCGATCCCTTTTGTGTACGCAATCCACGTTTGGCAACGCGGAGCGTTGCGGCAGTGCGTTCCCACGGGGACCGTGGGAACGAGACAAAACGGAATAATCCACTGGATTCACCCAGCTTACCATCCCCCTCCGCGAATATCAATACTTTGGGGGGCGGATTGCAGAAAATCGGTGCTGTAGTGGGGGTTGGATGGCCTTTTCTGGGCACATTAGAGGGGGTAATTGCCGATCCATCGTGCCAGGCAACGAATGACCCCTAGAAAAATGCTTTGTTGACGAAAGGCACACATTGTCATAAAATATCATTATGAAGATCGTCCGCTGGAGTTGCGAGAAGAACGAGTGGCTGATCCGCAACCGCGGGGTGTGCTTTGAACGGGCGCTTCTGATCCTCGAACGCGACGAGGCATTGGACGTCGTCGAACATCCCAACCGGCGAAAATATCCCGGGCAGAAAATGGTGATCGTCGAAATCGACGACTATGCGTATCTGGTTCCCTACGTCGAGAACGACGAGGAAATCTTCTTGAAAACGATGATTCCGAGCCGGAAAGCCACGGACATGTATTTGAGGGGAAAACGATGAAAAAAAAGTATATCGACGCCGAAGAGCGGGCACTGGCCGATTCCTTCGAGCGCGGCGAGTGGAAGACGGCTAAAAACGTCTCGCGCGAAAAACGGACGCTCCGCGACTCCGCCCGACGAACACTGCAAAAAGACGCCAGAATCAATATCCGCCTATCGTCGAAAGACCTTCACGACGTCCAAACGATAGCGGCGCGAGAGGGCATCCCCTATCAAACGCTGTTGTCCAGCATTATCCACAAATACACGTCCGGCTTGCTGACGGAGCGGAAGATCGAAATGTAATTCGGGGTTTGGGATTTGGGGTTGCGAAACCGCAAGGCAGTAGGGTGGGACAAGCGAAGCACAGTCCCACCTTGGCCCTCATTTTGCCGCCCAGTGGTCGTCCGGCCGATGGTGGGGCTGCGCTTCGCTTGTCCCACCCTACTATGGCTGCAATGCCAACCGCCCTCACCCCCGGCCCCTCTCCCGAAAACGGGAGAGGGGAGACGATGAGGAATCCCGCTTGCCGTGGGGCGGCTGGCATGGTATCTTCATTGTAGACACATTGGATTGATGCTTCCAAGGAGACTGCCATGACTACGACGATTCAGAAATGGGGCAACAGCCTGGCCCTGCGAATCCCCAAGGCCCTGGCCCGCGATACTCATCTGGAAAATGGGTCCGTCGTCAATCTCGCCGTCCGCCAGGGGAAAGTAGTCATCGAGCCGGTGCAAAAACCCAAGTACCAACTCGATGAGTTGTTAAAGGGCGTGTCGAAAAAGAACATCCACGCCAGCGTCGACACGGGGCCCGCGGTCGGGCGGGAGGTCTGGTAATGCCCTCGCCGTATTGTCCCCGCCGGGGAGACGTCGTCTGGTTGAGCTTTGATCCACAGGCCGGGCACGAACAAGCCGGCCATCGGCCCGCGTTGGTTCTCTCGCCGGAGTCGTACAACCGCAAGGTGGGCTTGGCGCTGTTTTGCCCGATCACCACGCAGAGGAAAGGCTACCCGTTCGAGGTTGCTGTTCCGGAGGGGTTGGAAGTCTCGGGCGTGATCTTGTCCGATCAAGTAAAGAACCTCGACTGGAAGGCCAGAAAAACCCGCTTCGGATGCCGATTGACGGCAGAAACGTTCCAAGAAGTCGTGGCCAAACTCGGGTCGCTGCTGGAAACGGCTTGACGCGGCCCGTGTAAGACGGTATCTTACTATTATGATGACCAAGGTCTCCTCCAAAGGACAAATCGTGTTGCCGGCCGAGTTGCGGCGGCAGGATCGCATCCGTCCCGGCCAGCAGTTCGACGTCGAGCGCGTGGAATGCGGGCAGTATCTGCTCAAAAAGTCGTCGGCGCCAGGACACGGCAGCATACTGGATTGGCTCCGCGGCTGCCCGGAAAAGGACTGGTTTTGCCCGCTGCCGTCCGGGACGACCGACGAAATTTGAAGGCTCCCGCCAGTGAACTATCTCGTCGATGCCAACGTGCTGAGCGAGGCGACCAAGCCGGAACCGGCGCCGGCGGTGGTGGACTGGCTTCGGCATAACGACCGGCGCTTGCTCGTCAATCCGATCATCCTGGGCGAGTTGGAGTACGGGATATTGCTCCTTCCCGCCGGGCGGCGGCGGACGCGGCTCCATAAATGGTTCGCCGCCGGCGTGAAAAGGCTGCGCGTGTTGGACCTGGACGTCGAGGCGGCAAAGGTCTGGGCTGGGCTGTTGGCCAAGCTGAAACGCAACGGCCGTGCGATGCCGATCAAGGACAGCCTCATTGCCGCCACGGCCCGCCAATACCGGTTGACCGTCGCGACCAGAAACGTACATGATTACCGACACGCCGGCGTGGGGCTGGTGAATCCCTTTTTAGGGATTAGGGATTAGGGATTGGGGATTAGAAGGAGGAATGCAGAGGGCGGAAGGCGGAAATCTGAAAAGCTGATAACCCGAATCTCTAATCCCCAATCCCTAATCCCCAATCCCTCTTATGCGAATCGCTCACGTCATCACGCGGCTGATCCTCGGCGGGGCACAGGAGAATACCGTGCTCTGTTGCGAGGACTTGATCCATCGGCACGGCGACGACGTGCTGCTGGTGACCGGACCGCCGCTGGGGCCGGAAGGGAGTCTGTTGGAGCGGGCAAGGGCAGGGGGGGTGCCCGTGGAAATCATCGACCCGCTCCGCCGGCCGATCCATCCCTGGCGCGATGCAATCAGCTACCTGCAACTGAAAAAGACGCTTCGCCGCTTTCGGCCCGACGTGGTGCATACGCACAGTGCGAAGGGCGGGATGCTCGGCCGCGCGGCGGCATGGTCCTTGGGCGTCCCGGCGATTGTGCATACGGTCCACGGCGCGCCGTTCCATCCCTGGCAGGGCAGGGGGGCGCGGCGGTTTTTTCAGGACTGCGAACGTTGGGCCGCAAAGCGCTGCCACGCGATGGTCGGCGTGGCCGACGCGATGACCGACTTGATGGTCTCGGCCGGAGTCGCCCCGCGGGAAAAGTTCATCACCGTTTACAGCGGCATGGAGGTCGAACCGTTCTTGCAATCGGGCGAACACCGCCAGCGCGTGCGACGGGAGTTGGGCTATGGCGACGAGCATGTGGTGATAGGCAAAATTGCCCGGCTGTTCAAGCTGAAGGGTCACGACGACGTGATCCGCGCCGCCCGGGATGTGATCGGGGCCGGAAAAGGTGTCAGGAACCGTTTGTGCGAAGCACCCTCCGGGCCGTTCCGGCAAACGGTTCCTGACACCTTTTCCGCTAACGTGCGTTTCCTGTTTGTCGGCGACGGCATATTTCGAGACCGGCTGGAGCGGCAAATAGCGGCGGCCGGTCTGACTGCTCATTTTCAATTCACCGGGCTCGTGCCGCCGGAGCGGATTCCGGAGTTGATCGCCGCGATGGACGTTGTGGTCCATGCCAGTCTGCGCGAGGGTCTCGCTCGGGTGTTGCCGCAGGCGTTGATCTCCGGCAAGCCGGCGGTCAGCTACGACGTCGACGGGGCGCGGGAAGTGGTGATCGACGGCGAGACGGGTCTGTTGGTTCCCGCCCGTGACATCGCCGGGCTGACCTCCGCGCTGCGTCGGCTGGCGGCCGACCCGGCCATGCGAAGCCGAATGGGGCAAGAAGGCCGGCGGCGGTTCACCGACGTTTTCCGCCACGAGCGGATGACCGAACAGTTGCGGGCGTTGTATCGGAACGTGTTGGACAAGAGAACTTGACGGCGTATCCCAAATGGGATACAATTGAATGGTGGGGAGGAGGAGTCAAGAAATGCAAAAGTCCGCCATGGTGCGCGCGAGGGTGGAGCCCAAGCTCAAACAGGACGCTGAAAGGCTGTTCGAGCAATTGGGGTTGTCCGCGACCCAAGCCATCACGCTGTTCTATCGACAGGTTGCGTTGCGACGCGGGCTGCCGTTCGACGTCGTCGTTCCGAACGCCACGACGCGAAAGACGTTCGACACCACGGATCGCGGCGAGAACTTGACGCTCTGCAAGGATACCGACGACATGTTCAAGAGGCTCGGAATCTGATGCGGACGCCCGTTTACACACGCCAATTTGAGCGCGACGTGAAGAGGGCGAAAAAACGCGGCAAGACGCTCGACAAGTTGAAGATCATCGTCCGTACGCTGGTCGAGGGCAAAAAACTCGATCCCCTGCAAAGGGACCATTCGCTGTTGGGCAACTATTGCGGCCGCCGCGAATGCCGTATCGAGGCCGACTGGTTGCTCATCTACAAGATTGACGGCGACCGAATCATTTTCGAGCGCACCGGCTCCCATGCGGACCTGTTTCGGAAGTAGGCCGCGGGGCAGGGCAGGGGGGCAGGCCCGATAGCACGCCTCCTTCAAAACAATGACCGGTTGCCCAATACGTCTATTTCAGCTACACTAATGGGGATGGGCAAGGCAATACATAGGTATAATATATCGTGGCGCGCGGCACTCCCGGTTACATCGGTCCTTACCGTCTGCTTAACATCGTACATACGGGGCACGCCAGTTTGATTTGGCAGGCCTACGATGATGCCCGGCAGCGGATCGTGGGCATCAAGACGCTGCTGGAAAAGGATTTGCAAGACCGCGCGCAGATAAACTTTCTGCACCGGGAATACATCGTCGGGCATAAGCTCAGTCATCCCTACATCATCGAGATTTTTCCCATGGAGTGGGACCCTCGCCAGCCCTATTTCGCCATGGAGTGGTTTTCCTCTCCGAACCTGAAGCAGCGGCTGAATCAGCGGGGCCTGGAGAAACTTGCTCCGCTGATTCCCAAGGTGATCGACCGGGCCTGCCAGGCGTTGGCCTATTTCCATAGCGAGGGCTGGGTCCATTGCGACATCAAGCCCGACAATTTCCTCGTGACCGACGACGGCGAGGTGAAATTGATCGACTTTGCCCTGGCAAAGCGCGCCCGGCGCGGGGTGGCGAAGTGGCTGACTCCGAAGAAGAAGCCCCAGGGAACCAAGAGCTACATCTCGCCCGAGCAAATCCGCGGGTCGGCCCTCGATGGTCGGGCCGACCTGTACAGCTTTGCTTGCACCATCCATGAGTTGCTTTCGGGCAAACCCCCATTCACGGGGACCAGCTCGAACGACCTGCTGAACAAACAACTCAGGTCGCTCCCCCCCTCGTTGGAGGCATTAAACCCGAACGTCACCCCCGAGTGTGCCCAATTGATTCGGCGTACAATGTCGAAGAATCCCGACTTACGCCCCAAAATGGTGGATGATTTTTTGATGGAATTCCGTATGATACGGGTTTTCAAGAGTACGCCGACCGCCAATTACTGCAAGTCGCCCGCCCCGGGAACCGACAAAGCATAAAACCGCGACCGAAAGGTCGCGCCGGAGTACAATGTCAGGAAGCGATCACCGATTATCGTTCGAGCGTCCGATCTACGAGCTGGAGGCCCGGCTCGAGAAGCTGGGCGCCAAGGCCGGCCAAACGCCGGAGGTCCAGGGCGAAATCCGCCGCCTGCGGCGCGAACTGGTCGAAACGACCAAGCGGATATACGGCAACCTCAAGCCGTGGGAGACCGTGGAGGTCGCCCGGCACCCCGACCGGCCGATGACGACCGATTATCTCGAACTGGTCTTCGGGGAGTTCGTCGAACTGCACGGCGACAAGTGTTTCGGCGACGATCGGGCCATCCGCACCGGTTGGTCCAAACTCGACGCCTTCAAGGTGCTGGTCGTCGGCCATCAGAAGGGCAAGACGCTCAAGGAACGCAATCTCTGCAACTACGGCTACGCCCATCCCGAGGGCTACCGCAAGGCCATGGCGAAAATGCGCCTTGCGGCTAAGTTCCACATGCCCGTCGTTTGTCTGATCGACACCGGCGGCGCGTATCCGGGCATCGGGGCCGAGGAACGCGGCCAGGCACAGGTCATCGCCGAATCGATGTTCGAGATGTCGCGGCTGCCGACGCCGATCGTCTGCGTCGTCATCGGCGAGGGTGGCTCCGGCGGAGCGTTGGGGATCGGCGTGGGCGACCGCGTGGCAATGCTCGAACACGCCTACTACTCGGTCATCAGCCCCGAGGGATGCGCGGGAATACTCTGGAAAGACCACTCTTTCAAGGAGCGGGCCGCCGAATCGCTCAAGATGACCTCCAAGGACCTCATCCGCTTGGGCGTGATCGACGCGGTCATCTCCGAGCCTCTCGGCGGCGCACACCGCGACCACCACCTGATGACCAGCCGGTTAAAACTTTATCTGCGCGGCACGATCCGCGAGTTGATCGGCAAGCCGATCAAGCAACTGCTAGTCGAACGTTATGAGAAGTTCCGCCGCATGGGAGTGTTTATCGAGGGCGGCCGGCCCAACGGACAGGACCAACAAGAAGCCTCTCGTCAAGTTTCGCCGCACACCGTCCCCCATTTCATCTCACACCGTCTACAGGAGATATCCAAGTGAGCAAGAAGTCACAGTCTCGACAAAATCCCGCCGTGTTGCTGGTGTTGCTCGTCCTTATCGCGGTTCTGGCCGTCGTGGTCTACTTGCGACGGGATTGCATTTTGGCAGTCTTTCAGCCAAACGACGATTCGGAGATCGGACGCAATAGTCTTCCCGAACCGAGCGGCGACACGGCCGTCGAACAAGAGGCCGTCGCCAAACTCCGGGCCCGGAAGATCGACGGCAAAGCCGCTTACCTGGTCATCACCGAGCCGCCCGACAAGCGCGCCACCAGCGTGAATTTCCTCGGCAACCCGGTCGACGACGAAGTCCTCGAACAGGTGGGCAAACTCTACCGCCTCTCGGCGCTGAACGCCGACAAGTGCGAAATCGCCGACGAGCAGTTGAAGCGCCTCGCCGGCCTGACGGTTATGGCTTCTCTGGTCCTCAGCGACACGCCGATCAGCGACGACGGATTGGCCCACCTTCGCCCGTTGAAAGGCATCGAGGCGCTACACCTGACCGGCACGCGGATTACAAACCGGGGTTTGGATCACCTCGCGGCGCTGGAAAACCTGAAAATCCTGAACCTGTCGAGGACCAAGGTCGACGACGAAGGGCTGAAAAAGTTGCTGCCGCTGACGGGCCTCAAGTGGCTCCTGCTGGCGGAGACCGAGGTCGCCGACGCCGGCCTGGAAACCCTGGCCGCCATGAAGAATCTTGGGCGGTTGACCATCAACGATACCAAGGTCACGCCGGAGGGGATCGCCAAGCTGAAGCAGGCGAATCCCAAGCTGTCGGTCGATTATGCGCCGCCGTAAGACAAGCCGTAACCGCCGGCCATTTAGCCCGCCGTGAATACACGGCGGGCCGGATTGACCGTGAAAAACCGCTTGCCCCGGGTGTATTTACCCGGGGCTAAATACGGATATTTCACTTCCAATCGCTCATTTGCGGCCCGAATTGGACCTCCCCCCAACGTCCGATAATGTTTCTTATGTTCGGTCGGATACCGCGAATTCCTCGGGAAAAACGCGATGCGACCAAACCTCGCCCCGCCGATTCCTTGTCGAGTCGTCGGCTTTCGGCGGTGGTCGGTGCAGAGTGCGCGACACCGGCCCGAAGCGCAAGCGAGGACGCCCCAATGCAATTCCTTCGCTTGCGCTTAGGGCTGGTGTGTCAGTAGAAGCAACTCGGGCTATCGAAAGCCGGTCGGACGGCAGGGGGGTCAGCGCTCTTCTTCGGTCCCCTGCTCCGCTTCTGCCCCGCTCAGGTCGGGAGGCGGTTCGGCAGTCGATTCCGCCGGCTCTTCGACCTCCTCTTTGGGGGGGGCGTGCAGTTTCTCGTCCAACTCGTCGATGTACTTGCCCAACCACGCCCGAACGTCCTCCGGCAGGATGGGATTGGCGTGTCTGATGCCCCGGGCAATGAAATCGCCCGACCGCGATTGCAGGACCATCTGCCGGGAAGACTCCGAGAGGGTGACGGCAAAGAAGGTGATTATCACGCAATAGAGGGCGCCCTTTGCCAGACCGAACATGGCCCCGAGCTGCCGGTCGAACTCTTTCAGTTTTACGCGGTCGATGATGTTCGACACCAGTCGGAACAGGAGCCAGATCGTCCCGGCGGTGACCACGTACAAGATCAGCATGGCAAGGAACCGGTTCCACGGCTCCTCGACGCCGAACAGCGGGGCCAGCCCCGGGCTGACGTTGACCGCCACCACCGCGCTGACGATCACCGAGGCCAGCGCGGCCACCTGCCAGGCCATCCCTTTCCAAACGCCCAGCAGCGTCATGCCCCCGAGCACGACCAGCATCACAATATCGTAGGGCTGGATCATGATGGACGGAGTATAGCGGGAACCGGCATGGGTGCGAAGAGGGATTAGAGATTAGGGATTAGGGATTAGAATTTAGAAAGTAGAGGGAATAGGCAAAAAGCTACAGGCGGGCACTTTTCAGGCTATTCGCCAACCACTCTTGCCGTAATCACCGCCTTCGGCTAAAAGCCACATTGTCCGATTCCCAATCCCTAATCCCTAATCCCTAATCCCTTTGTCATGGCTGGCTTCAAGACCCATATTACCGTCAGCAGCCTGATGGGCGTCGGGTACGGCGGGGCGGCGCTGCTGATCTGCGACGTGCCTTGGCCGACGTGCCTTTTGGCGGGCGGATTGTGCGGCGTCTCCGGCATGTTGCCCGACATCGACAGCGATTCCGGCACACCGCTGCGCGAGAGCATGGCGTTTGCCGCGGCCGTCGTGCCAATGATGCTGCTCCACCGCTTTCAGCAATGGGGGCTGTCGAATGAACTGATCGTCCTGGCCGGGGCGGGTGTGTACCTGCTGATCCGGTTCGGCGGGGCGGCCATGCTGCGGCGATATACCGTGCATCGGGGCATGTTCCACAGTCTGCCGGCGGCCTTGGTCTTCGGCGAGATCGCTTTCCTGCTGGCCTCGGGCGACGAACTGTTGCGGGCATACAAGGCAGGCGGGGTGGTGCTCGGATATGTAACTCATTTGATGCTGGACGAGTTGTACAGCATCGAGTGGTATCACGGCCGACTGCGGCTGAAAAAGTCCTTCGGCACCGCGATGAAACTGTTCGGACGCGGATGGTGGTCGAACATATCCGTGTACGCGAAGCTGGCTATTCTGACGGCGGTTATACTCTGGGAGCCGCAATTGCCGCAGACGCCGTCGCAGATCGGCGATCCCGCGTCGATCCAACAGACCGCCGAACGGCTGATCGATCGCGTGCTTCGGCGCTGAGTTGCGAAACCGCAAGCGGGAGACAACATTCTCTCCACTCTCCACTCTCCACTATCCACTATCCACTATCCACTATCCACTATCCACTACCAACGTCACCGGGCCGTCGTTTACCAGTTCAACATCCATGTGCTGTTGGAACCGTCCGGTGGCCACGGGAACGTCTTGTTCGGCCGCCGCGTGGATGAAGACGTTGTAAAGCCTCTCCGCCAGGTCCGGCGGCGCGGCGGCGGTGAAGGCCGGCCGACGCCCCTTGCGGCAGTCGCCCAGCAGAGTAAACTGGCTGACCACCAACATGGCCCCGCCCGCCGCGGCCAGCGAGAGGTTCATCTTCCCCACCGCGTCCTCGAAGATCCGCAAGCCCGCGATTTTCTTCGCCAACCATCGGGCGTCGGCCTCGGTGTCGCCCTCGGCCACGCCCAGCAGGACCAACATGCCCGGGCCAATGCTCCCGCAAACCTCGCCGGCCACCGTGACCGCCGCGCGGCTGACTCGTTGAACGCAGGCTCGCATGGGAAAGGGGAATCAGGGGTTAGTTTAGCCGCCGCGTCCACGCGGCGTGTATTTTGCCGCTTGTGGTTTCGCAAAATTCGCCCGCGAGAATACCACTATATAGAATTCCGCCGTTCCGCACAATCGCCCGTTGGCTTGGCGGTCGCGGTTGCGTACAATTCGTTTAGCGAATAACGGAAAGAGATTTCATGCCAAACACCAAACCACTGATTGCCGTGACGATGGGCGATCCGGCCGGGGTGGGGCCGGAAATCATCGTCGGCGCCTGGTCGGAGACCGTGGTCCACGACTGGTGCCGGCCGGTGGTGGTGGGCCATCCGGAGATCATGCGTCGCGCGGTGGCCCTTTGGCGGACTGGGGTGAAGGTGGTCGAGGTTGAATCGCCCGAATCGGCCCGTCCGTCGCCCGACGAGATTCCGTGCGTTCCCTGCGGCGCCGCCGAGGCGCTCGACGTGCGGCCGGGTCAGCTCGACGCCCGAGCCGGTCAGGCGGCCTACGACGCCGTGGTGACCGCGACCCGACTGGCTCTGGACGGAAAGGTCGACGCCATCACGACCGCGCCGCTGCAGAAGGAAGCGCTGCACCGCGCCGGATACGAATATCCCGGCCACACCGAGTTGCTGGCCCACGTCTGCGGCATCGACGACTACGCGATGATGCTCTACCTCGGGCCGGGCGAAGACCTCCTGCCGCCGGCCGGGCTGGCCGTGGTCCACGTCACACTGCACACGGCGCTGCGAAACGTCTTCGGCCAATTGACCGAGGAGGCGATATTGGCCAAGGCCCGGCTGGCCGACCAGTTCATGTCGCGGCTGATGCGGCCGGCGAAGTCGCGGCCGCGGATCGGCGTCTGCGCGTTGAATCCTCATGCCGGCGAAGGTGGGCTGTTCGGCGACGAGGAAATATCGATTATCCGGCCCGCCGTCCAGCGCGGGCAGGCCGAGGGGTTGCGGCTGGAAGGTCCGCTGCCGGTCGATACGCTCATGGTTCACGCCCGCAACGGAAAATTCGACGCCGTGGTGGCCATGTATCACGACCAGGGGCACATCGCCTTGAAGTTGCTGGGGATGCACCGGGCGGTGAACGTCACCCTCGGGCTGCCGATCATCCGCACCAGCGTCGCCCACGGCACGGCGTTCGACATCGCCTGGCGGCGTCGGGCCGAGACCGGCAGTATGATCGAGGCGCTGCGGGTGGCCGCCCTGCTGGCGGCGGCGAGGAATGAAGAATGATGAATGTGGAATGATGAATGATGAACTGACACGCCTTTATTCATCATTCAACATTCATCATTCAACATTTTTCCTCCCCCCCTGCCCTCCCCTGCCCTGCTCTCCGAGGCGGATAGCTCCGTATGATCTTCTTTTTGCCGACTAAGTTCAATTAGCGCATCGTGATATTTTACAAGCAGCACCGAGGTGCGATCACCTTTCAAGGCCCCAATAGTTTTTCCCCATTCGTCCACTGCATGTAAGATAGGAACGCCAAAAGCGAAGCCGATCAGCAAGCCGACAACAAGCCCGCCCAAGGCTAGGTTTCCCACACCTCCCGCAAAACGCCACATTTTGTCAAGGATATGGACAAGCAGAAAGAAAAAGCATCCCAACGCAATAACGATCGCTGTTTGAGAAAGCAGGAGCCACTTGCCGAAGCGTTGCCAACGTTTAATATCTCGCCGCGCTTGCTCAACGATTTCGGCGTCGGATAACGGCTTGCGGAAAAATGGTAAACCGAGAAAATTTTTCAAGGAAGCCCCCCTGCCCTCTGGTAGTTGTTAAGTGATCTATCCGCACATCCCCGGCGTGGACGCCGGGGCTATTGAGGGTCATAAAATCAATGTTGCGAAAAATAGCCGGGGGCTAACAGCCCCCGGAGAGTAACTCACGCAATTCGCGCACATTCCGGGGGCTGTTAGCCCCCGGCTATTGCGATAATAGATTTCCGAGAGTCAATATACGGCGCTTATGCGTTCACCACATACGGCGCTCGCTGACGGCGTTTTTGCCAGGCGTCGGCCTCGTCGTCGCCGACGATTCTCTGCTTCTCGGGATCCCAGGCGATCTTCCGGTTCAGCCGCAGCGAAATGTTTGTCAAATGGCAGGCGGTGATGGTGCGGTGTTCAACTTGCACCGGGGCCACCGGTTGCTTGCGGGTCTTCACGCACTCGAAAAAATCGGCCATGTGATCGTCGCTGGGATACGCCCGCCAGGCGTCGGCCGGTAGCGGATTCTCCTTAAGCTCCTCGACCGGCTTGCCGTACACTCCGCCGCGGTTGACGAACACTCGACCTTTCTCGCCGATGAACATGACGCCGTCGCGGTTGCACGTCTTGATCTCCTCGGGCGCGTCTTTCCCGAACAGCCATGCGACCTGTTCGGGCGAGGTCTCTTCGTGCTTGCCGACGTCGTCGCCGAATCGTGCCCGTTGGCTAAGCGAAGCGAAGTACAGCACCTCGACGCCGTTGGGATACGCCATGCGGGAGAAGAATCGATCGGGCGTGTTGAAGTATTCTGGCCCTGGCGGGTTGGGGAACAGCCCGCGGGCCTCGACCGACGTTGGGCCGCTCAGTTCGCAATCCATGCCCCAATGGGCGACGTCGACGTGGTGATTGCCCCAGTCGGTGATGATGCCGCCGGCGTATTCGTACCACCAGCGGAACTGCCCCCCCCTCGTTCGCTGAGGGCAGTAGTCGTGCTCGGGGGCTTGTCCCTGGTACAGATCCCAGTTCAACTCGGGCGGAACCGGTTGCTTGGGAAACGGTCCGCCCTTGGTGGTGAAGTACGGCAGCGCGACCCACACTTGCTTCAGCTTGCCGATCCGCCCGTTGCGAACCAGTTCGACGGCCGTCTGGAAGAACTTTTCGCTCCGCTGTTGGGTGCCGACCTGGACGATTCGCCCCGTCTGCTCCACCACCTTGCACAACAGCTTGCCTTCGTCGATGGTCAACGTCAACGGTTTCTCGGCGTAGACGTCCTTGTCGGCCTTGCAGGCGGCGATGTTGACGGCCGTGTGCCAATGGTCGGGCGTGGCGTTGACGATGAGGTCGATGTCCTTGCGTTCCAGTAGCTTGCGGTAGTCTTCGTAGATTTCAGGCTTGCCGCCAAAGGCCACTTTCGCCCGCTCGGCTTTTCGGCGATCGACATCGCAGACGGCCGCGATTTCTCCGAACTTGGCGGCCCATTGAGTGACTTCGGCGCCGCGCCCCCCCACGCCGATCGCCCCGACGTGGGGACGGTCGTTCTTGGATGTGGTTTCGTCCGCGCGGACATTCTTCCCCAAAAACCAATACGGCATCAGCGTGCCGGCAGCGGCAGTCGAGCGGAGGAAGTCACGACGGTTGGAGGTGGAATGCAGCATGTTTGGTTCCTTTCGCGGGTGGGAATCGGTGTGTTCGGAAGACCAGGATGTTGGCGGGGTCAATTTGCGGCGGAGTCGATCCCTGCCCGGCGCATCCGGTTGCGCGCCCGGCTGAGGATCGGGCCGATGCTGTTTTCGGGCATACCCACCGCTTCGCCGATCTGTCGATAGCTCTTGCCTTCGAGATGGTACATGCGCACCACCAGGGCTTCGGTGCCTTGCAATCTGCGCAGCAACCGTTGCACTTCCTCTTGGTCTTCCAGCCGTTGTTCGACTGAAGGATGCGAGTCGGGGATTTCGCCGCCGGCGTGCGGAGGAGCGGACTCGCCCAATCGGGCCGCAGACATCCGCGAAAGCAACTCCCGAACCACGACCCGCCGCGCGACGACCGTCAGATACGTCGCCAGACTGCTCTTGCCGCGAAAGTTTCGCAACACGGCGAAATCGTCCTTGAGCGTCGCCAAGAAAACTTCCGCGCAAAGGTCTTCCCGATCGGCGGCCGAGAGTCGGATGCTCCGCGCCCTGGCGGTGTGGTTGACCACATGCACCACCAGGCCCATAAACCGGTCGACAAAATCCTCCCAAGCCCTCGGATTACGATGCAAGCAGCGCTCCAGCAGGTTGCGGTCGATCTCGGAAAGTGCCACGCTGTGTTTCCTAGCACGCCAAGGAAAAGAGGGCAAAAGAACTAGATTGGGCGATTAGCCTACATACTGACGATTGTAAATCGGATCGGCGAAAGAAACAAGTCCACGCCAAGGTATTAGCCGACGACTCTCGTTCACACGCTTTGCGTCGAAACAAGGTGGAAAATGCTCATCTTTCCCCGCCGACCGCAGTCGGCGGGCGTTTATACTCACCAATTTCCATCCACTACCCACTATCCACTACCTCCAACTCTCCCCCCCAACTCCCAATATGCGCCGGCCAGCCAAGTCCGCCAACTTGCATATTTTGGGTTGTTTAGCTTCAACAACAGTAGTGGATTGCGCTTCGGACGCACGGGACGGTGGATCAGCTTCATGTGGGCCTCTTTCGGTGTCCGCCCCCCTTTCTTGACGTTGCAAGTCAAACAGGCGCAAACCACGTTTTCCCAGGTAGTCTCGCCGCCTCGACTACGGGGAACCACATGGTCGATGCTCAACAGTTGAGTGGCAAATCGCCGGCCGCAGTATTGGCAGACGTGGCCGTCGCGGGCCAACACGTTGCGGCGGTTGAGATGAAGTTTTTGCTTCGGCAGCCGATCATAACGAAGCAACCGGACCACCCGGGGGACTTGAATTTCAAAGTTTACCGACCGGATCCAATCGTCTTCCGGCTGTTTCTCTTCGGCGCGCAATTCACTCATCTCCCGCCAAGAGTCGAACGAGTAGGCCCCGAATTTACCGTCCTCGAGGTGGACCACTTCGGCCATTTCGCAGCAGAGAAGCCCGAACGCACGCCGCACGTTCACCACGTGGACGGCCATGTAGAGTCTATTGAGCACCAGTACGCTGCAAGCCAGCGCACTGCTGGGGGGGGGAGATGGGGGCCGTCGCGCAACGACGGCGCCGCGTCGCGGGCTATGTGCCCGGGGACAATGCGCGACGGTTGTTTGAAGCCCTTGCACGTGCGGACCCCCTATTGCATACCCGTCTTGGGATCGCCCACGTTGAATGGGCGGTGCTTGCACTGCTGACATTACACTCCCACATTTTGATTGTAGTGGATTTCCCCCCCGCACGCCAGGGTTTCACTCTGGGCGGCCCTTTTCGTCCCGGCGAAAATTTTTCCCGAGTCGCCTTGTCAAGCGTGGTGCTTTGGCGTTAGGATAACCTATGTCGGTTGTGGGGCCTTTCTTTTGTATGTCGGCGTCTGCCGGCCACCTGCGGAGAGCGGATATGATCCGGTACTCATGCGACCTGTGCAAGCGGGAACTCGATCCGCAAGATGATCTCCGTTACGTCGTCAAGATTGAGGTTTACGCGGCGTTCGACCCGTCCGCGGCCGGCGCCGACGAAGAAGACCGGGACCATCTCGAAGAGATTCAAGACATCCTCGAGCGGTTGGAAGACTCGGCCAACGAATCGATCGGCGACGACGTGTATCAGCAATTGCGGTTTGATCTTTGCCCCGAGTGCCGCAAGAGGTTCATCATAAATCCGCTGGGGCGCAAGACCGCCAAGGCATTCGGTTTCAGCACGAACTGATGAGTCGCCCTCGCCGCTTCCGTTCGATGCGTTTCCCTCGCCGTCCGGGGCAGGCGGCCCTTCTGGTCGCATTGGTGTTGCTGCTGGCCGCGGTGCATCAGTGGCGGCCGGAGCCGTTCGAGTCCTCCGCGCCGCGTCCGTTGGAGGCCGGGCTGCATCGCGTGCGGCGGGTGATCGACGGCGACACCTTCCTGCTGGCCGACGCGCCGGAGCGGATCAGATTGATCGGCGCCGACACGCCGGAGACCGTCAAGCCGAACCACACAGTCGAGCCTTGGGGCCCCGAGGCTGCTCAATTCACCAAAGACTTCCTCGCCGCCGGCGAGGTCCGCCTGGAGTTCGACGGCCCGTCGCGCGACAAGTACGGCCGGATTCTCGCCTACGCCTGGGTCGGCGATCGGATGCTCAACGAGGAGTTGATCCGCGCCGGCCTGGCCAGTGCTGAACCGTGGCATCCTTACTCGGCGGCCATGAAAGACCGCTTTCGCCGCGCCGAGGGCGAAGCCCGCGCCGCCCGACGGAGAATCTGGTCGGCGGAAAGATAAACCGCGGCGATTTACTTCGCTTGCGTGTCCGCCGCCGGACTGATAAGCTGAACCCAAGGGCGATTTTTACCGATGGAACAGAGAACCATGAGAGGCGGATTTTTTTGCGCGGCGGTTGTGTTGCTGACGTTTTCCTTCGCGTTGGTCCCTCCCGCGAAGGCCGCGCCGCCGCGGGCCGGCAATAAAAAAGCGGTGGCCGAAAAGAGCGCAGTCCAGGATTTCCGCTCGAAGCACTTCAAGATTTACACCGACCTGCCGCCGGTCGAGGCACGCGCGCTGCTGGGGCGGCTCGAAAAGATGCTCACGCTGATCGCCAAGTATTGGGGCCGCCCACCGCGAGGGATCATCGAGTGTTGCGTCGTCGACGACCTGGCCCAATGGCCGCAGGAACTGATCTCCAAGATGGAACCCGAGGGGCTGGCCAAAATCCGCGAGGGGGCCGGAGTTTGCTTGAGCACCAAGGTATCGAGGGGAAAACAATTCCGCTCGAAATCCCGCGTCTACGCCGTGGCCAAGGGGGACGTCCCGCTGCACGAGGCCGTTCACGCCTATTGCCACCAGACCTTCGGCCGCGCGGGGCCGAGATGGTACGCCGAGTGCATGGCCGAAATGGGCCATTACTGGGAAGAAGGCGCAAAAGGCGTCAACGTCCCGCCGCAAGTCATACGATTCCTCCGCTCTTCCAAACCCCGACCGCTGGAAAGCCTGATCGACAACGAGGAGAAAACCGGCGGCTCCTGGGAAGACTACTGCTGGTGGTGGATGCTCGGGCATCTGATGGACAACAACCCCAACTACTACGCCCAATACCGCGCCTTCGGACGGATGGTTCTGGCCGGAAAACAAATCACCTTTCAGGACGTCTTCGGGCCGCGGGCGAAGGAACTGGACTTCGAGCTTCGCTTCTTCCGCCAAAATCTGCAAAACGGATACCGCGTCGATCTGTGTAGCTGGGATTGGAAGCAGAAGTTCACCGACCGGCCGGCCGCCAACCGTGCAATGACCGTCTCCGTCCTCGCGGATCGCGGATGGCAGCCCTCCGGCTTGACCGTGACGGCCAACGCATCCTACGGGTTCGAGGCCGAGGGAACGTGGCGAACGGGCGAAAAATCCGATCCAGTCGACGCCGACGGCGCGGCCGACGGTCGTGGGCGGCTGGTCGGCGTGCTGATGAAAGATTATCAACTCGGCGAGGAGTTCGAGCTGGGAAAGTCCGGCTCGTTTACCGCGCCGGCCGACGGCGATCTCTACCTCCGCTGCCGCGTCCCTTGGAAGGAAATCGCCGACAGCTCGGGCAAGATATCCGTCCAGATGAAACTCAAGTAGGTAGCAGGCATTCCTGGTTCCCATGCTCCGCGTGGGAACCCACTCGTTCCGACGCTCTGCGTCGGCGGCGGGGTGCGACGCAGAGCGTCGCCGTCGGTGCGTTCCCACGGAGGACCGTGGGAACGAGGAAAACCAAACCGCTCCACGCCGCGTGGACGCGGCGGCTAAACCCAAAAATGCACGTCCTGCAAAGCCCACCCGACGCCGTTGTCACGATCGACGGGCGGGAATATCTCTACTTCGTGGGCACCGGATATCTCGGTCTGCAATGCCACCCGGAGGTAATCAAAGCCGCGTGCCGGGCCACCGAACGTTACGGAATCCATAGCGCCACGACCCGCGCCGGATTCGGCAACAGCCCGCCGCTGCTGGAGGCCGAACGGCGCGCGGCCGAGTTGTTCGATGCCCGGTGCGCGTTCTACTTCGCCACGGGTTACGCCGGCAACGCCATCCTGTTGGCCGCGCTGCAAGACCGCTTCGACGTGCTATTTGCCGACGAGCTTTCCCACTACAGCGTGTTGGAGGCCGCCCGACAAAGCCGCCTGCCGGTATTCACTTTCCACCACCGCGACCCCGGCGACCTGGCCGCCGCTCTGAAGAAAAACCTCGGGCCGGGCCGGCGGCCGTTGCTGATGACCGACGGTGTGTTTTCCGTCCGCGGCACGATCGCCCCGCTGGCCGAATATCGCGCCGTTTTGAGCGGCTACCCCGGCGCGGGCATGATGGTCGACGACGCCCACGCCGTCGGCGTTCTGGGCCGACACGGGCGCGGCACGCTCGAACATTTTGGACTGTTTGATTCCACCATGTGGCACAGCCGCCCCCGGCTGTGCTCGTCCAAGTTCACAGCCGAGGGCGGCTGTGCTACGTTCCTCACTGCCACTGCGAGCAAGGCGATCGGCGGATTCGGCGGCATCATCCCCGGCTCGCAAGATTTTATCGAGCGGGTGAAACGCTCTTCGCACTGGTTCGACGGGGCCAGCGCGCCGGTGGCCGCCGCGGCCGCCGCCACCGCAAAGGCGATCGAACTTTTGATGGCCGACCCCCAACGGCGTACGCGGCTCTGGTCGAACGTCCGAAAGATCAAAGCCGGCTTGCGCGGGCTGGGGTTGGACGTGGACGACTCGCCGGTGCCGATCATCTGTCTGACGCTCGGCGACGCCGACAACATGCGCCGCATCCAATGCGAACTGATGCAGCGCGGCATCGCGGCGGCCTACTTGCCGACCTATTCCGGCCTGGGCACGGAAGGCGGGCTGCGCATCGCCGTCTTCGCCACCCACACCGAGGCCATGATCGAGCGGCTGATTGACGAGCTACGTCGATTGGTGTAGCATAATACCATCAAAAAGGAGCACGTCATGGGCGTCACTTACCTCGAAGGCCAAGTTAAGGGACTGACGGGGGCGGAATTGGGGTCAGAGCGCACTTAGTCATTAGGCGGCGGGCAAGTGGCACTGGCGTCTCGTCAGTGCTGAGGTTTGCTTCGTGCAATTTCAAGTGCATTGGCGAGACGCCAGTGGCACCCAGCGCGAGGCCGGCATTATTTATCCGCCTGCAATTCAGACCACGTCACGCTTCCCTCACGGTCGGCGAATCGGCGGTCCAACTCCTCGATCAGCGAGGCGTCGTCGAGCGACATGGACGAATCCTCGTCCGGCATCGTTTCGAGGAGCCGCGAAACGAGCGTCAGTCGTTCGTTTTCCGGCAGTTTCAGCGCCGCCTCAATAATCGCTTCCGATGTGGCTTGCATGGCGTACTCCACGAGTTCAGTTCATTATCGCGCTATTCTTCGTCGCCGTCAACCTCGTCTGCGTCCTTCCCGGCCGGCGTATCAAGCTTCGACGGCAACACCAGGATTGCGCGGCAGAGGTCGTGCAAGAGGGAGTAGAGAAGGAAGATTAAGTAGGCGGCCGGCGGCAACAAGGCCGAGAAGATCAGGCCGTAGACGGCCGTTTTCCAGGTAATTTGGGCGACAGAAAGCCCTCCCTCGCCGGAGAACGGCAGATAGCAGGCGAAGCCGAGTAGCAGCACCCCGCAGACCACGCCCGACCCGAACGCCACCGGCACGAGACGCATCAGCGCTTTAAACAGAAACGTGACGGCTCCGATTGCCTCCTCGCCCGCGCCGGACTGGGCACCGATCGAATAGTTCAGTGTCGCCGGATTCATCGCCACCAAGGACAGATAGCAGAGAACCAGAAACGCCGCGATCCCGAACGGAAGCGCTGCGTAGGCCGAAATCTGCACGGCCGCGATAATCGACGAAAGCAACACGGCCACGCCCAACGCCTTGCTCAACAACGCCAGGCCGTCGGGGATCAGGGTCGAGGGCAGGCTGCCGGCGGTGGCCAGGTTGAGCCGGTCCAGGGCGTCGCAGAATTTTCCGGCGACGTATTGCAGAACGACCAGCACCACCAACATGATCGCGCCCGAGAGAAGACTGCCGACCGGATCGGCCTTAAAGGCCATGATGACGCTGAAAGCCGCGCCGAGGACAATCGCCACAAGCAATCCGTATGAGCCGCATGTCCGAAAAAACCGGGCAATGGAATCGACCAATCGGGCATCGAACCGCGGCCGGAACCAGTCCATCAGCGAGTCGAACGGATGACGCATCGGCGCGGCGGGGACTTGCGGCGCGGCCGATACGGCGGGCGTCGGAGCGACGGCTTCCGGCGGGGAACCGGCCGGCGCCGGCGCGGCCGACTCCTCGAACAATCCCCGCACGTTCCGCGCGGCCGACCATTCGGTCATCCCCTCGCGCCAAACGAGGTCGTCGGGGCGCAACTGTCCGGCGGCGGCCAACTGCTTCAAATCCACCGCGGAAACCGGGCCCGCCTGCTTATTGTCTCGGGCGTAATACCATTCGACCGGGTTCATGCGAGGCTCCTTCTGAGTACGCAGACAAGTATAGGTTATTGTAGCAGATTTCGGCGGCGGCCGTTATCCGCCGGCTATTCTATTGTTCGACGGGAATGCTCCTTGGCCCAACGGCCCGAGCAGAACCACGCCAGCCGGCCCAACAAGCGGAAGTAGACGATCCAGGCAACGGCAGCCACCGCGCCGGAGGCGACCACGCCGACCGTCCATCCGCCGTGCCGCGTCAGGGCGATAAACACCGCGGCGGCGATGCCGAGCACGGCGAACGACACCGCGTAGAATATCGCCCAAACGCGCCATCCATACAGCACGCTTTGCCATACCCGCGACGAAAACAGACCAAGCGGCGATTGGCTCTCCAGCATGGAAAGCAGGAGCAAGGGAAAGAACGCCGGCAAGGCGACGGCGATCCCCCACGGTTTTGGAACTCCGAGCCATTGCCACAACTCGGCGGCGAGCACCCCCGGCAGCGCGGCCAGGATCAATCCGCTTGCCACGTACGCCGCCGCGCCGACGTCTTCCAGCAGCAGCACGCGGGGCCAGCTCTCCATCGCCTCGGCGCCGTGGGAAGTGTCGTGGAGGACCGTCAGGCCGTAGGCCGACGCCAGATAGCCGCAGATCAGCGAGGAGAACATTCCCAGCGTGATGGACAGCAGCAGCCCGTTCCAGAGCAGGACGCGGATAAACTTGTCCCCCTCTTCGTTGTCCGCGCCCAGGCACCAAACGGCCAGCCGAACGGCGCCGATCAGCACGACCGCCGCAGAGCCGAGCGCCAGGGTGTGAGGTAGATTTTCCAAACGGAACGGGAAGCCGAAGGCGCCGGAAAAGAACAAGCCGGGCGGCGGCGCGAGTTGGGTCGCTTCGCGTGCCCATTGTTCCCGCTCCGCCGGTTTCTTTTCGAGAGCGTTGCGCCGCTCGCCCTCCCCCCTGCCCTGCCCTACCCCGGCGCGGCTTCGCTGCTCGCGCGAGATTGCGAACTGGTGGCCGCAGGCGCGACAAGTCAGGTTGGCCCCAAGCTGAACGCGGCCGATCTCCACGCGGGCGGCACACCGCGGGCAGAAAGAATACGTCTCGGGAACCATGTTCACCCCGCCGGGCACGTCGTACCTCCCGAAAAACGTGTTTAGAAAAGAAACGCGGATGGCAGCAAGTAGGTTATGCTTTAGCATAACATTTATTCTGTTATGCTGAAGCATAACCTACTTGCTTGCTAATCGCCGCTCGCATTATCGACGAAATCAAGTTTTTCCGCCGCCCATGGCCGCCCGGTAACGGCTCCACAACTCATCGCCGATCTCTTCGGGCAACGTACCACGAAAGCGTTTTACCAGATCGTCCAGGGCGTGCCAATCGAGTCCCTCGAAACGGAACGTCAAGACCGGCTCGGTCACGGAGCTGCGGACCAGCGCCCAGCCGCCGGGCGTGTCGATCCGCACCCCGTCGGTCTTTATCCGCGGGAAACCGGCCCAGGCCGCGCCGACCCGCTCGATAATCTCTTGCTGCTCGTCTTGATCCACCGGCACGCGGAGATCGGGGGTCATCTGGACCGCCGGACACCCGTGGCGGACATCGGATAGCGTCCGTCCGGTCCGGGCCAGCCAGGCGATCAGGCGGCAGGCGGTATAGATCGCGTCGTCGCCGCCCCCCAATTCGCGGAAAAAGTAATGCCCGCTGGCCTCGGCCCCGAAGCGGGCGTTCGTCTCGCACATCCGCGCGCGGAGGAATGCGTGGCCGCTCCGCTCGGCCAGCGGTTCGGCCCCGACCCGTCGGGCAAACTCGGCGACGCGGTCGGAATATTTCAGGTCGTGGACGAACGGCTCGCCGCGCAGTTCCTCGCCGAGACATTCGAGCAGCGTGAACACGGCCTCCTCGGAACTGAATACGACCCCTTCGTCGTCGACCAGGGCCAGCCGGTCGCCGTCGCCGTCGAAGGCCACGCCCAGGTGAGCCCGCTGATGGTATACCGCGGCGCACAGTTCGTGCAGATTTTCAGGGCGGGAACAGTCGGGCGCTTGGCCGTCGAAGCGTCCGTCGGCCCGGTCGCGGATGGTCGAAAAAATGCACTGCGGAAAGATGGCGTGCAGATAGCGTCTGGCCTTTTCCGCCCAACAGCCGTGCATTGGGTCTAGCACCACGTGGAGTTGAGCGGCCAGCGAATCGACGAACGTTTCCTGTAAGTGTGCCACGTAGTCGAAGGATACGTCGAGCGTGCGGGGCGTGGTGCGATGGCGTGAAACGGCGGGAGGGCGTGAAATAGTCCCCTCTCCCCTTGGGAGGTCAAGGTAGGGTGGGTCAAGCGAAGTGCGGCCCCACCACGTTTTTCCCGCAGTTGGTGGGGCCGCGCTTCGCTTGACCCACCCTACTTCGTCGCCCTCCCCCCTGCCCTGCCCCGACGAACGACCGACGGGACTCAACGCCCGTTGCATGCCGGCCACCTCGTCGGGCGTGGGCGGCCGGTCGTGGAGCATCCACTTCAAGCCGTTGACGGCAGCCGGATTGTGCGAGGCGGTCACAATCGCGCAACCGTCGGCCTCCAGGCGGCGTTTGGCGTAGTAGATCATCGGAGTGGGCAGCAGCCCTAACTCGACCACGTCGAGTCCCGACCGGCAAAGCCCCTCGACCAGCGCCGCCAGGAAGGGAGGCGTGGAATCGCGGACGTCACCGCCGCCGACGAACTTCGCGCCCGGGTCCAATTGCCGCCCCAACTCTCGTCCCCAAGCTTCGTACATCGCGGCGGAAAGCTCCGCGTCGGCCAGGCCTCGAATGTCGCACGGCTTGTAGATGCTCACCGGTAGCCTCGCTTTCGCCGCCGCACTGGCCGTTCTCAGAGAAGAGTTGCCCGCTGAAACACACGAAATAGTGTATCGCAAAAATGCCCCCGCTTGAACCCACCTTGTAGGAGGCGACTATTTGTTTCGCAACAAGTCCAGCGATTTTTCGCAAAACTTCCGCTCCGCTTTCAGCCCGTGCGCCTTGTAAAACTTGATGAGACTCTCGAACCGCCTGGCCGGATCGGCGCCGGTGGCGTAGCAGAGTTTGGCGAGGCAGTGCGGGCAGAGCCACAACGGGCTGCGGTCGGCCTCGCCCAGGTGGTTGCATCCGCCCATGTTGCATTCGTACAGCGTGCAGTGGGCCATCGAGAACATGTGGGCCGTCTCGTGCGTGGCGGTTTTCAGTGTCCGCAGCAGGCAGCGGCGGAAGGATTCTTTGTCGCGGTCGGAATTGCCGAAGCGGTTGATCGACCAGACCCCTACCCTGTCGCCGAGCGATGCCTGGCCGAAGACATAGTTCCAGCCTTCGCCGGGCCAAAGATCGGCGGCCGTCAATCCGATGAACGTCACGGCGTCTTGGGGAAGACGCGGCTTGAGGATTTCGTAGAGCACGTGCGTCGTCAGAATCTGTTCCGAGCGGAACTTACCCGGCTTTCGCCGCGCCGACTCGGGGACCGCGTCCAACGGCAGTCCTTCGCGGATTTTCACCGGCAACAGGAAGTACGCGCCCATGAACTCCGCGCTGAGCGCGACGATTTTTTTCTCGGCCGGGGTGAATTCGCCCAACGGCTGGACGTAGATCACCCGCCGCCGACGGTCGGCCTTGATCGGTTTGTTGCGGACGTATTGGCGGAAGGTTTGGCCCGGCTCGGGATGCGAAGCCAGCCAATCGCCGGGCCGCGGTTCGCCGAGTTTCTCATGCAGCGGCAGGAGCTTGACGAACTTGGGCGGCAACATCAGCTTCTCGTCCGGCTCGGCCGACCAAGTGTAATTCGCCGGAAGAAAGCCAACTATCAGCGCACAGCAAAAAATCGCGGTTCGATAATTCATTTTCGCTCGCCTATGTTCCTGGCTCCTCTTTTTCGCTGGTTCCCACGCTCTGCGTGGGAACCAGCGATAATCGGAATATTACTTACTCTTCCGGCGCGAGATCGATCACCACCAGTTCCGGACGGCAAAGGAAACGAAACCGCGGAGCGAAACCGCGCTCCATGCCGACCCCGCGCGAGACCATCAGCTTGCCTCCGCCTGGCAAATCGCTCAGGCCGCAGGCCCAACGCCGCGGGATTTCGCAGTTGACGATTATCGGCCCCAGCCAGGGCAATCGCACCTGGCCGCCGTGCGTGTGCCCGGCAATCAACAGATCGGCCCCGCAGTCGCTCAGCGCGAAATTGGGGACGTGACCCAGGATGATATGATACCGGTCCGAGCCTTTTTTGGCCGCAACGGATGAAACGCCCATCGAATCGCGCGACGTCGAATCTCGCAGCGTCAGACAGGTCAACCTTAATGTTCCCAAATCGAACGTCTGGCGGATATCGACGGCCGTCGCGCCGGTCCCCTGAAAAATATCTTCCCAATTGTGTGGATCGACGTTGCCGCGGACGGCAAACACGCCCAGCGGAGCGGAAATGTCGATCTCCCGCAACAAGTCGTTTAGCTCCCTGCAGAGGGCCTCCTGTCGTTTCCAGGGCGTTTGGATGTAGTCTCCGGCGAACAGTAGGAGGTCCGGTTTCTCTGCCATTGCACGGCGCAACGCCTCGCGCTCATAGGGTCCGATATTGTCGGTTTGCAGGTCGGCGACGACCACGATCCGCACCGGGCGGCTGATTTTCCGGCTGGCGATCCGATAGTGCGTGACCTCCAGCCAATGCGGCTCGATGAGAAATGCGTAGGCGGCGACCGAGATCATCGCCAGCATGGCCGCAACGGCGGCGACCGCACAGGCCCAACGCCGCCGCCGAATAATTGCGGTGGCGGCCAGCAGCACCGGACCGTGCAGAAGTAGCCCGTAGGTCCAGAGTCGGACGATGCCGAACGGATTCTCGAAACATCCGCCCATGACTACGCCGAGCGCGACGGCGACTATGCCCGCGACGGACATGACGCCGCACCACGCCCAAAAACCCCGACGCCGGCCGAGGAGCCGGATCGCGGCGATGTCGACGGCCAGCATCACGAGGTTGTACGGCAGAGTCACGGGATTATTGTAACGGGGGTATAGCTCAGCGGCCAGTGACGTTTAGCCGCCGCGTCCACGCGGCGACGGACCCGGCGAGGACGCCGGGGCTAAACCGTGGCATGGCAACGTTTCCACGCGCCCCCTTGCGAAATACGAGCCGACGGCCGACAATGGCCCCCCTGCCCTCCCCTGCCCTTGCTGGAAAGGATTTTTCAGGGCATGAAAGGGGTTTTCATGGATGGAAAGGAATAATGCATGGCTGGAATACCCGTGTTGATGGCCGAAGGCGATTGTATCGCCCGGGCGTGGGAAAACGCCCTGGTTCTGTTGTATAAATCCGGTTGCGACGTCAAGACCCAGTACGACAAGCCCGACGACCCGCCGAGCAAGGACGCCACGATGATCGTCTCGGTCGGCCAACCGCTGGCCGAGCCGATGATCCACCGCGACTTTCCCGGCGGCTTCGAGGAGCTGCAAGAGTACGTAATGGAGGTCTGCGAGGGGATCAAGGACCACTGCGTCCGCAATCCCGACGACCCGAGCGACACCCGCTGGGAATACACTTACCATCAGCGTCTGTTCCGCTACGAGGCGCCCACGCTTGCGCCGACCGATCAGATCGAGCATATATGCCGACAGTTGGCCGACTCGCCGCACACCCGCCGGGCGCAGGCGATCACGTGGAAGGTCTGGGAAGACAACACCTGTTACGATCCGGCGTGCCTGCAAAGCATCTGGTGCCGAATCGTCGAAGAGGACGGCCGGCGGCTGTTGAACATGAACGTCCGCTTCCGCTCGAACGACGCCTACAAGGCGGCGTTCATGAACATGTTCGCGCTGACGCGGTTGCAGTTGCAGATCGCCGCGCGGATCGGCGAGCTATCGGGCGAGCCGGTCGAGTTGGGCCGCTACTGTCACATCGCCGACAGCTTCCATATTTACGGCTCGAACCTGGCGGAGTTCGAGGCCCGATTTCTCGGGGCCATCGAAAAGCGCACCTTCGAGGGGCGCACGATGCGTTACGAGGACGTCCGCGAGCTCATGGAATCGGCCCGTCCCTCGATTCTCGAAAAGGCGCGGCGGATGGGACGGACATAAATCGCGGCTAACCGATTGTCGTGGTTACAGAGGGAAAAAAGGTGTCAGGAACGAATGGCGCCTTTTCTGACCCGGCCTACTACTGTCCCCTTCCGCCTACGGCGTCTTGCCGATCGAGAACGCCTTGCCCAATAGCCGACCGATGGCGTAGTAGGAACTGACTTCCGGGGCGAAGAGTATCGGCAAGAGCTTTTCCATCTCGGGCGTTCCTGCCGCGTCGAGCACCTCCTCGTCGGCCTTCACGTCGAGAATCTCGCCGACGAATTGCGTGTGCAGGCCCAACTCGAACGTGTGCGCAAGCCGGCATTCGAGGACCAGGGGGAACTCTTGCACGTAAGGGGCGTCGACCAACTCGCTGCGGACCGGCGTCAGTCCGGTGGCCGCGAACTTGTCCTCCGTCTTGCCCGAGACGATGCCGAAGTGATCGGCCTCTTTCACGTGATTCTCTGAAGGGACGTTGACCGTAAACGCCTTGCGGAGGACGATGTTTCCGTGGGAATAGGTAGCCTTCCGTAGCGAGACGGCGACGCACGGCGGCTTCGAGCAGCAGATGCCGCCCCAGGCCGCGGTCATGGCGTTCGGCTTTCCATCCTTGTCGTAGGTTCCCACGACGAGAACCGGGGTCGGATACAGAATCGTTTTCGCTCCCAGTGATTTTTTCATCATCGTGCTCCTTGTGTAACGTGTAACGACCGTTGCCGTCCATGTCGAAGATCGCGGCAATCGGACTGTTCATCACCCCAGTCTACAGAAGATTGCCTACTCAGGGAAGCGGTTCGCGCCCGCGACGGGGTGGCACGTCCCTGAGCGAAGCGAAGGGCGTGGCTGGCTGATGGACCACGCCCTTCGCTTCGCTCAGGGACGTGCCACCCTACCGCGAGATTTCGACTCGGAGGGTCGTTTGACAATAGCCCCCGCGACCCAGCAGTACACTGCTGGGCTATTGTCGACTGTCCCTTCGGGACAAAATTGCGCCAAAACTAGCTGCGTCCCCGTTTCGACTCCGCGTTTCGACTCCGCGACTCCCGCACGAAAATTCAATCCTCAAAAAATCTACTCGCTCCGCTCGAACGTGAACTCCCCGTCCTGATAGTTGATCTTCACGCGGGTGCCTTCGGTGAACTCGCACTTCAAGAGTTCCACGGCCAGCGGGTTTTGGATGCGCTGCTGAATCACGCGCTTCAACGGCCGGGCGCCGTAGGTCGGGTCGTAGCCCTCGGTGGATATTGCACTCAGAGCGGCGTCGGTGACCTCTAGTTCGAGACTCTTTTCCTCCAGTTGCTTGCGCAATCGAGCGACCTGAATCTCGACGATCTTGCGTATCTGCTCCCGGCCGAGCGGGTGGAAGATCATTATCTCGTCCACACGGTTGAGAAACTCGGGCAGGAAGCGGGTTTGAAGGGTCTGCATCACCGCCTCGCGCATCTGCTCCTCGTCGCCGCCCTCCTTCGTTATCTCCTGGATCAACTGGCTGCCGATGTTGCTGGTCATCACCACGATCGTGTTGGTGAAATCGACCGTGTGCCCTTGGTTGTCGCTCAGCCGGCCGTCGTCGAGAACCTGCAAAAGGATATTAAAAACGTCGCGGTGGGCCTTCTCGATCTCGTCCAGCAGAATCACCGCGTATGGCCGGCGGCGGACGGCCTCGGTCAGCATCCCGCCCTCCTCGTAACCGACGTAGCCCGGCGGGGCGCCGATCAGACGGCTCACGGTGTGCCGCTCCATGAACTCGCTCATGTCCAAGCGGATCATGGCGTTCTGGTCGTCGAACATCACCTCGGCCAACGCCTTGCAGAGCTCGGTCTTGCCCACGCCGGTGGGGCCAAGAAAGATGAACGAGCCGATCGGCCGGTTGGGGTCTTGCAGGCCGGAGCGGTTGCGGCGGACGGCGTTTGCCACGGCCTCGACCGCCTCGTCCTGGCCCACCAGCCGCCGGTGGATACGCTCTTCGAGCACCAGCAGTTTCGCCCGTTCCGTCTCCATCATCCGCGTGACGGGTATGCCGGTCCACGCGTTGACGACCTCGGCGATCTCCTCCGGCCCGACCTCGCGGCGGAGCAGCCGCTTGGGTGCCACTGCCGGCTTGACCGGCAGTGCTTTCCCTGCTTGGCCTACACTGCTGGACGAGCCAGCAGTGGCACCCGCTTCGTCGCCTTCCTGGGCCTCGAGCTGCTTGGCGAGATTTTTCTGCTGGAGATCGAGTTCGTAGAGCTTCTGATAGTCCGCCTCGCTGACCGGCGCGCCGCCGGATTGCTTCTCCTTGATCGACGCGGCGAGCTGGTTGTACTGCAACTCGACGTCCATCAATCGTTGGCGGATCTGCTGCACGTCGCCCAGGCCGCTCTTTTCCAGTTCCCATTGCTCGCGCAGGTCGGCGAGCGTCTTGCGCAGCTCGGCCATCTCCTCTTGCACCTCGGCGCGATGCTGTCGGGCGTGCTCCTCCGTCTCTTCGGCGAGTTGACGGTCGGCCAGTTCGAACTGGACCAGCCGGCGCTGCACCTGGTCGATCTCCGTCGGCACGCTCTCCAACTCCATCGCCAGTCGGCTGGTGGCCTCGTCCATCAGGTCGATTGCCTTGTCGGGCAGGAAGCGGTCGGCGATGTAGCGGTGCGAGAGGTTGGCCGCCGCGACCAGCGCCGAATCCTTGATCCGAACGCCTTTGTGATGGGCCTCGTAGCGGGGCTTCAGTCCGCGGAGGATGGCGATCGTGTCCTCGACCGACGGCTCGCCCACGTAGACCGGCTGGAAGCGGCGCTCCAGGGCGGCGTCCTTCTCGACGTATTTTCGATACTCGTCCAGCGTCGTGGCGCCGATGCAGCGCAGCTCGCCGCGGGCCAGGGCGGGCTTCAACAGGTTCGCCGCGTCGCTGCCCCCTTCGGCCCGGCCGGCGCCGACCACCGTGTGCAACTCGTCGATGAAGAGGATCACGTTGCCCGCGTCGGCCACTTCACGCAGCACGGCCTTCAGCCGCTCCTCGAACTCGCCGCGAAACTTGGTGCCGGCGACCAGCGCGCCCATGTCGAGCGCGACTACCAGCTTGTTTTTCAGGCTCTCGGGCACGTCGGCCTCTACGATTCGCAGTGCAAGCCCCTCGGCGATGGCAGTCTTGCCCACGCCCGGCTCGCCGATCAAGACGGGGTTGTTCTTCGTCCGGCGCGAAAGGACCTGCATGACGCGGCGGATTTCCTGGTCGCGGCCGATCACCGGATCGAGTTTTCCCTGTCGGGCGCGTTCAACCAGGTCTATTCCGTATCGTTCCAACGCCTGGAACTTTCCTTCCGGCGTCTGGTCGGTCACCCGTGTGCTGCCGCGGACGGTCTGCAACACCTTCAGCAGGTCGGCGTCGGTGACGGCGTTCAGGTTTAGGACGTTTTTCGCCTTCGAATCGACCTTCGCCAGCGCCAGCAGCAGATGTTCGGTCGAGACGAACTCGTCCTTCATCGCGTCGGCTTCGCGCTGGGCGGTTTTGAGCACCTGGTTCAACTCGCGGCTCCCCTGCGGCGGCGCGCCGCCGGAAACCTTGGCGAAATGTTTCATTTCCGCCTGAACGACCTGGTCCAACTGTCCGCGATTTACGCCGATCTTTTCGAGGATCGGGCCGACGATGCCGTCGCTTTCGGCGAGCAGCGCGGCCAGCAGGTGCAGGGGGTCGATTTGCGCGTGGCCCCGGTCGGCGGCCAGTTCCTGCGCCCGCGCCACGGCCTCTTGGGCCTTGAGCGTCAGTTTGTCGAATCGAAACGCCATGTGGTAGGCTCCTTACGCCCGTTTACGGGCGTTTCCGCTTAAGCGGTATTAGGCCCGGCGTTCACGCTGGGTATGCAGGGACGCGGTATTTTGTATGTAGCAGTCAGGCCCGTTCACGGGCCTCCTCGATGTTGAAGGGTGACGTGCAGGACGCCCGTGAACGGGCGTGACAGTACGAAAAATTGAACGACAGCGGAGAAACGGTTGTTTCCGCCAACCCGGCGTAAACGCCGGGCCTATTACCGCTTAAGCGGAAAGGGCCGTGAACGGCCCTCGGGTCATCCCATCCATAATTGTGTGCTACAACGAGGAATCTACGTCGGGCGATTTGTTTGCTACTTTCGAGCGCCGCTACGGCGATTGCGACGGCGATTTTGGCGGAGGCAGTTGATCGGCCGGAATATGCCGAACGGCGCCGTCTTCCCAGACGACAACCGAGCTATTTGTCCGCCGCGCTTCTTCCACAACTCGGTCAGCCGCTTCCTGCATGGCCTTTTCGGCTTGCTGAAAAAGCAATTCTTCTTCAGTCATGGTTGGTGTTCCTTAGTCGCGCCGAGGATGCGTTCGTAAAGTACGGAGTCCAGCACCTCGGTCTTTCCGCCATTGTAACAGGCAATTTTGCGTGGGTGCAACGTTGAACTGTCGAACAGCATCCACGTGTCGAACAGGGGCACGTAGGACTTTAGAAGATTGCGAGGCCCCGCGTCGAATCGCCGCCGGATCGCGTCCTCCGGTACATTATGGCCGCCCTGTTTTACCCGGTGGGCAACACGGGTTATTGCCATATCCACGCTAGGCAGCCAAAGGTAAAACAATCGCAGGCGGTATCCTCGATCCTTCATGTCGTGAAGAATCGGCAAGTAAGTCTTTCCCGCCAGCGTGGTCTCGAATCCAAAATCCTTGCGCTGCTGGATCAATTCCTTCATTCGAGCCAAGAGTACGCGAGCCGCGGCGAATGCGGCGGCATCGGGATCGAACGGTGAGATGCCCGCCGCCAACAGGTCCGCGTTCAAGAATTCCCGGCAATGTGCGTACCTGGGCAGATACTCTCTAGCAAAGGTCGTTTTGCCGGCCCCGTTTGACCCGGCGATGATGTAGGCGTGTGGTGCCACGCAGAATCCTCGTGTGTTTCCACGGTACATTCCGTCGGAAAAAAGAAATAAGTCCAACTGTTATTGCTCAATAATTGGACTTATCTTTTCTCTCCCATAAGTCCCCTTTCCCAAAGGGAGAGGGGGCCGGACGTTACTCCTTTACCTCGAACTCGGCGTCGATGGCGTCGTCGTCGCCGCCGCTCGGGGCGGCGGAGGGTTGAGCGTCGGGCTGCGGACCGCCGCCGTTGCCGGATGCCGCCTGGGCCTGGGGACCGGCCTTCTCGTAGAGCGTCTTGCTCAATGCGTGAGAGGCCTGCTCCAACTCGTGGACCGCCGACTTGATCCGATCGGGGTCGTCCCCCTTGGCCGCCTCGCGGGCTTTTTCGATGGCCGCATTGACCGCCTGCTTGTCGGCGTCGGCCAACTTTTCGGCGTGTTCTTTCAGCAGTTTTTCGAGCTGCCAGCACATCGAGTCGGCCTGGTTGCGCTGTTCGGCCAATTCCCGCTTGCGCTTGTCATCCTCGGCGTGCGAGTCGGCGTCCTTGCGCATGTTTTCGATCTCACCCTCGGACAGTCCGCTCGATTGCTCGATCCGCACCGTCTGCTCCTTTCCGGTGCCGAGGTCCTTCGCCGAGACGTTGAGGATGCCGTTGGCGTCGATGTCGAACTTGACTTCGATCTGCGGCATGCCGCGGGGCGCCGGCGGGAGGCCTTCCAGGTTGAACATTCCCAACAAGCGGTTGTCGGCGGCCATCTGCCGCTCGCCCTGATAGACCTTTACGGTGACGGCCGTCTGGTTGTCGTCGGCGGTGCTGAAAATCTGCTTCCGTTCGGTGGGGATGGTCGTGTTCCGCTCGACCAGTTTGGTCATGATTCCGCCGAGCGTTTCGATGCCCAGCGAGAGCGGAGTGACGTCCAGCAGCAGCACGTCCTTTACGTCGCCGGCCAGGACCGCGCCTTGGATGGCGGCGCCGACGGCCACCACTTCGTCGGGGTTGACTCCCTTGTGCGGCTCCTTGCCGCCGAACATCTCCTTGACCACCTGCTGCACCTTGGGCAACCGGGTCGATCCGCCGACCAGCACCACTTCGTCGAGGTCCTTCGCGGTGAGGTGGGCGTCTTTCATCGCCTGCTCGACCGGCTTGCGGCAGCGGTCGATCAAGTGGTCGAGCAACTGCTCGAGTTTTGCGCGGGTAATCGACATCTGCAAGTGCTTCGGCCCCTGGGCGTCGGCCGTGATGAACGGCAGGTTCAAGTCGGTCGATTGGGACGAGCTAAGCTCCTTCTTCGCCTTCTCGCAGGCTTCTTGGAGCCGTTGCAGGGCCATCGTGTCCTTGCGCAGGTCGATGCCGTACTGCTTCTTGAACTCGTCGGCCACGTAGTTGATAAGGCACTGGTCGAAGTCGTCGCCGCCCAAGTGGGTGTCGCCGTTGGTGCTGATGACGCGGAACACGCCGTCGGCCACCTCGAGCACGGAGACGTCGAACGTTCCGCCGCCGAGGTCGAAGACCACGATCTTTTCGCTTTTTTTCTTGTCCAAACCGTAGGCCAGCGAGGCGGCGGTCGGCTCGTTGATGATCCGCGCCACCTCCAGCCCGGCTATCTGGCCGGCGTCCTTGGTCGCCTGGCGTTGGGCGTCGTTGAAGTAGGCCGGGACGGTAATCACGGCCTTGTTTATCTTGTGGCCCAAATAGGCCTCGGCCGCTTCCTTTAGCTTCCGCAGCGTGTAGGCCGAAATCTCCGGCGGCGTGTAGTCGCGGCCGTCCACTTCGACCTTCACGTAGTCCTCCGGCCCGCCGACAATCTTATAGGGCACGATTTTCTCTTCCGAGGCGACCTCGTTGTGACGGCGGCCCATGAAACGCTTGATCGAGGAAATCGTCCGCATGGGATTGGTCACCGCCTGGCGTCGGGCCGGCTCGCCGACTACGGTCTCCCCCTTGTCGGTGAACGCCACCACGCTGGGCGTCAGCCGGTTCCCTTCAGCGTTCGGGATAACCTTGACGTCTTTGCCTTCCATCACGGCCACCACCGAATTCGTGGTACCGAGGTCGATTCCGATAATTTTTTCACCGGTAGACATTCGATGCTCCTTTTTCAAACAATCCAGTACACCGACACATCAAATTAGGTTGTAGGTGATTTAGCGAGTTGATAGGGGTAGGGAAGGCCGATTGAGTTCGGCCTCCCCTCCCTCCGAACCGGACTGGCGGATTTCCCGCATCCGGCTCTCCGGTTGATAGTTTTACCTCCGAGAGGATTGACTGACCAAGACATGGGCCGCTGTCAA
>JAHIKV010000150.1 GCA_018897395.1 Planctomycetota bacterium
CGGCCAAGTCGCCTTTCGCAAGGTTGCCCTGTTATCGATCATATTGGCCGCCATCTTCGGCCTGCTTTGCATCAACGACCGCATTCGCGGCGGCACATTACCCGGATGATTACACTCTTTGCACCCGAGATCGTCGTGGTGAACGACGGGGTACCGCTGGCCGGTGTTTTGAGTCAGCGGATTTTGACAGCCCAGTCGACGGAGAATCGAACCTGATCCGCAAGTTTTGTTTGATCCACTTGAAGAACAATTCCACCCGCCAACCCGGTCTCGTGCCGCGTACCGTCATCGACTTCCACCTCTCTCACCGCAGCATTTCAGTTCTCGCACCCGCCGTTAGAATGTGGCGACCCATCTTGCTTCTTTCGATCACAACCGCCGTCAGCGTCATGGTTTCGGTGTGGCAAGATTTCGAGACCAGACGCATATTCACCGAACTCGCCCTTTTTATCCAGCCCGGTTTATGCCATACTCGCCCGCAATGCTATGAATGGACAATTCCCGTGTGCAAGCTTCACGGATTCGGGGGAGAGATACGAACGTGGGGGAGGTAGCCCATGACCGATACACGGCGAGTTGTGCTTCTGATGATCCCCTTCGCCGGATACGACCGGGGGCTGCTGGAGGGAATCGCCCGATACGCGCAGCTTTACGGACCGTGGGTGTTTTGTCTGGCGGGCGATCATCCCGGAGTGCCGATGCCCGTTTCGGACAGCACCAGCGGCGAGGTGCTCCAGGTGAAGTCAGATTCGGGGTCGCGCCGCGGCGCGCCTTTGCATTTGCGCCGCTTAGGCGCCACGGGGATCATCGGCCGGATTCAGACATCAGTGATCGCCCGGACCGTGTTGGGTTCGGGCCTGCCGCTGATCGCTATCGATCTGAGCGAGAAACAGCTTGCCGGCAACAGTCCCCTCTCGAAGATTTCGGAAATCTGCGCTGACTCGCATAATGCCGGGCGGGTCGCGGCGGAGCATTTTCTCGACCGGGGCTTCACCCACTTTGCCTTTTGTGGATACGCCGGACGGATTTGGTCGCAAAGGCGGCAGGAAGGCTTTTGCGAACGTCTCCAGGAGAGTCAGTTCTCCTGTCACGTCTACGAGCGCCATCGCGGCAAGCTTGCCTTGCCGTGGGATCATGAACAACGGTTGCTGACCAGTTGGCTCCACTCGCTTCCCAAGCCGGTGGGGGTCATGGCCTGCAACGATGTGCGCGGCTGCCAGATCATCGAGGCCTCGTTGGCGGCGGGGTTGCAAGTGCCGGATGACGTGGCCGTGGTAGGCGTGGACGAAGATCGGCTGCTGTGCCGTCTGGCACACCCCTCTCTGTCGAGTGTGACCCTTAACCTCGAACGCGCCGGATATAAGGCGGCCGAACTGCTCGACGGACTGATGTCCGGCCGCATCCGGGAGCCGCGACGTATCTTGGTGGAAGCTATGTGGGTGATCCCTCGACGTTCGACCGATGTGGTTGCTATCGAAGACAGACACGTGGCAACGGCCGCGCGATTTATTCGGGACCATTTCTCTCAAGCCATTACGGTGGACGACGTAGTTCAGGAAGCCCGCATCTCGCGGCGCGGCTTGGAAATCTGCTTTCAGCGCAGCTTGGGCCGATCGATCCGCCGGGAGATACAGCGCGTGCGGCTGGCCTGGAGCAAGAAGCTCATGGTAGAAACCAACTTGTCGGCCGAGAAAATCGCTGAGATCTCGGGCTTCAGCAGCCTAAGCTACATGAGCAGCGTCTTTCGGCGCGAGTTTGGTATGACGATGGCGGAGTATCGCCGGCAGTCGCGCAACCCGTGAAAGGCCCCCCGCCTCCCGGTATTCCCTGCCACTGTGATGAGCAGATTGTGTGTCGTGATGCGCGCGGGCGTCACGAGAGCCACGGGGACAACTCGGTCTGCGCAAAATCAAAACTGTTTTGCGCATAATTGCATGGATGCCCGTGACCTGTCGGGGCATAATGCATGGTCGTGAATGGTCGTGAAGCCGGGCACATTTGAGATTACGGTCGGTCCCGCCGCCGAGGACATCCGACTCCGCGGGAAATTCGCGGTGAGGTAATGCCACGCCGGAGCGGCCAAGGAATTCGCAATGAACCTCTCGCTTTCCGGTCTTGATTGGATTCTGGGTGGCGGGGCGCTGGCGGTGAATATCCTGCTCGGTCTGTGGTTTGCGCTTCGCGCCAGGCAGTCGGGCAGCAGCGACGAGTTCTTTCTTGCCGGCCGCCGGCTCACCTGGCCCGTCGTCGGCGCCTCGCTGCTGGCCACCAACATCGGTGCGGAGCACATGGTGGGGCTTTGCGGCGACGCCTATCGCTATGGATTATGCGCCGGCACGGTTGAGCTGACGACCGCCTTCTGTCTCGGCATCGCAGCCGCCATCCTGATCCCCTATTATCTCAAGAACCAGGTGTTCACGATTCCGGAGTTTCTCGAGTTGCGATACAGGAAAGAAGCGCGTTTCTTCTTCTCGGCAATGATGCTCTTGATTTGCATCGTGACCAAGATGGCCTTCTGTCTCTATGCGGGAGCGCTGGTGTTGCAGGGTCTGCTGGGATGGGACATCATGCCCACGATCGCGGCACTGGCGGTAATGACGGCGATCATTACCATGATCGGGGGCTTCGCGGTGGTGGCCTATACCGATGCCATCCATGCACCGATCCTGATCCTTGGCTCCGCCTTGGTGCTGTTGATCGGGCTGAGCGAGGTCGGCGGCTGGGAGGCCCTTTGCGCGGCCGTGGCACACACACCCGTCCCCGACGCGATGCACATCTACAAGCCCTATGACGATCCGGTCTATCCTTTCTGGGGGATCATCCTGGCCTCGATCTACGGCGGCACATTCTACTGGGGGATCGACCAAGTGAACGTTCAGCGGTTGCTGGGCGCCAAGAACCTGAACCACGCCCGCTGGGGAGCCATGTTCGCGGTGCTCCTGAAGCTGACCCCGGTCTTCATTTTCGCCTTGCCCGGCGTCATCGCCTTGGTGCTCTTTCCCGGTCGGGAATACAGGACCACCTTCGTAACGATCCTGAACGATCTCTTGCCTTCCGGCATCAGAGGGTACGTGCTGTCGGCCTTGGTGGGGGCGATCATCTCGGCGCTGATCGCCGTCATGAATTCCGTCTCGACGATGGCCGTGCGAGATTTCATGTTGCACTTCCGGCCCCACATGACGGAACGGACGCAAATCCGCCTGGGACGATTAGCCATTGTTCTTTCTGCGGCCCTTGGGACTGCGGCGGCTTATGTGGTCTATAAGCAGCCGGAAGGCATCTACAAATACTTGCAGACGATCTCCATCTACCTCCTGATGCCGATTACTCCTGCGATTGTCTTTGGCATCGTGAGCAAGCGTGTAACGTTTGCCGGTGCGGCCGCCTCCGTGCTTGTCGGTCTAGTGCTGACCGGGATGTTCGTCGCCGATGCCATGATGGCGCCCGAGGCTGCAAAGCGTTGTTTTCCCTGGCTACACCATCCGCTGACGTTCAACTACACGTATCGAGGGGCCTGGGGCACGTTGATCGTCACCGCCGTGCTGTTTTTGGTTTCCGCCTTCAGCAAGCACACGGATCCTGACAAACTGGCAAAGACAACGATCGATTGGAACAAGCGGCCGGAACCGTTCCGCGGTCTCTCTGACTGGCGATTGCACTTGGCCGTGCTCCTGGCAATGACGGCCACGGCCTACTGGTGGTTATGGTAGTGGACGGCGCCGAACACAAGGACATCGGCGCGGTCTGCGCAATATCTAAACTACTTTGCGCGTTACTGCATAGACGTCCCCGACACATTGATGGCACAATGGGGGCTGTGTTCCGGCAACCCTCCCTTATCGTAGGCGCCCATGCACAAAAGTTTCGACATCCTTGGATTGGGTTCCACTGCCGTCGACGAGTTGCTGTACGTCGATGCCTATCCGGCAGCCGACGCCAAGGTTCCGGTCCGTCGCCGCGAGCGGCATTGCGGCGGTCTGACGGCGACGGCCTTGGTGGCGGCCGCACGCATGGGATGTCGCTGCGCTTACGCGGGAACGCTAGGCGACGATGAGCAATCGCAATTCGTTCTCCAACGTTTCCGCGAGGAAGGAATCGACGTGACGCACCTTCGGCGCCGGCCTGACGCACGGCCGATCCACTCCACCGTGATTGTCGATCAAGGCGGGCAGACGCGAACGATTCTGTATGATCTAAACGGCATGGTCGGTGCGGATTCGAATTGGCCGCAGGATGGCCTGATCCGCGCTGCGCGGGTGTTGTTCGTGGACCATTGCGGTGTCGAGGGGATGATCCGCGCCACCCGGGTTGCCCGCGATGCGCGGATTCCCGTGGTTGCGGATTTCGAGAGTGCGGAGGACCCGTTATTCCCGGAGTTGCTCGGGTTGGTCGATCACCTCGTCCTGTCCCGCGATTTCGCCCTGGAAGCGAGCGGTCAGACCGAGCCGGCGGCGGCGGCGCGGGAACTCTGGGCACCCGAGCGTCGGGCGGTGGTTGTAACTTGCGGCAGGGAAGGCTGCTGGTATGTAACGGATCAACAGCCGGGCGTTTCACGTCGCCAGCCGGCGTTGGACATTGAGGCGGTCGACACTACCGGCTGCGGTGATGTCTTTCACGGCGCCTATGCGGCAGCACTGGTCCACGGACTGGACGTCCCCGGCGCCGTGCGGTTCGCCTCGGTGGCCGCCGGCCTGAAGGCCACTCGCCGTGGCGGCCAAGCAGGCATCCCCACCCGCGCCGCCGTCGAGCGGCAGATGGCGAAGGCATTCCCCGACCATTCAAAACATGTCGAGCATCGTACTGTGCAGAACACGTGACACCTGGAAAAAACATGAATACCGGCAAGCTCGTACGGATGAATCGCCTCTTTTCCCACGCGTCCGGGCGTTTGTGTTCGGTGGCCGTGGATCACTTTATGGCGTACGGCGAGGGGTTGCCCGATGGATTGCGGCACATCGGCGCGACGCTTGCGGCGGTGGTCGCCGCGCGCCCCGACGCGGTAACCATGCACAAGGGGATCGCGGCGTTGGCGTGGGCGCCGCATGCGGGCCACGTCCCCCTGATCCTGCAAAGCACGATTGCTCGGCCCGACGATTCGGCCTGTCAACAGATCGCCGAACCGGTGGATGCCGTGCGGTTGGGGGCCGATGCTTTTGCGGTGGGGGCCTTTGTCTGTGGCGCTACGGAAGCTGCTTACCTGCGAACCGTGGCCGACTGCGTCCACCAGGCCGCCGCCTTCGAGATGCCCGTAATCTGCCACATTTACCCCCGCGATGCCAACGGCAAGATTTCTTTCCTGCCGGAGGACATCGCCTGGGCAGTGCGCTGCGCGGTGGAGGTGGGCGTGGACGTGGTCAAGACGCCCTACTGCGGCGACGTCCAGGCCTATGCACAGATTGTCGCCGATTGCCCGGTGCCGCTGGTCGCTGCCGGCGGTCCAAAGGCCGACTCGCTTCGAGCGGCCCTCGAAATGGTTGCCCAGATCGTCCGTAGCGGCGCCCACGGCGCAACCATCGGTCGAAACATCTGGGGCTTCGAGCAGATCGGGGCGGCGGTGCATGCTTTTAAGGCCGTGATTCACGAAGGCCAGGGCCCCGACGAAGCACTTCGACAGGCTGGCTTGGCCGCATCGGTCGGCGGAGTGACAGAAAGGATAGGCGTTCGATGAGATCCAACAATAGAGTTCTAGTGGAGGAGCTTGAAGAGGCATTGGCCGAATTGCCGATGTTTGACGCCCACACGCATTTGGTAGGCGGAAGGCTCGGCGCCCGCGGACTCCACGATATTCTTCTATACCACATGGTTATCAGCGATTTGTACGCGGCCGGCTGCCCGAGCGGCGCGAGATTGACCCAATTTCCCGGCTGGCCGACGCAGGAGGAGGCCCATCAGCGGTTGGCGGAGGCGATTCCCTATCTCCGGTTCATTCAGAACACCAGTTGCTTTTGGGGGATGCGTTTGATCCTCCAAAATCTCTATGATTGGCGCGAGCCAATCACGCCCGATAACTGGCGGCGGCTGGACGAGCTGATTCGCGAACGCGCCGATGATCGGGCCTGGTGGTATTCGATCCTGGATCGGCTGAACATCCGGCGGACGTGTACGGAAAGCGCCCGGCGCGGCCAAGGAGAAGATGACTGCCGCCTGCAATACTCGATCGAGTGGTGCTTTTTCACGCGATGCCAGTGGGGTGAGTTCGACACGGCCCTGTACGAACTGGAACGGGTGTGGGGACGGCCGCCGGAGCCCCCTTCACCCATCGGCGGCGGACAGCGCCCGGCCACCGAGCGGACGATCCGCACGTTGGACGATGTCCATGCCGCTATGGCGCACTATGTCAACAACATTCCTTATGATCTGGTCATCTCGACGGCGACGGGCGTTTCCACCGACATCGACTACCGAGTAGTCAGCGATGCGGAGATGACGGCGGCTTTGTCGCGGCGGACCCAAGCCGGTTCCGCGGAGCGTGATACGTATTCCTCGTACATCAATGAAGCTTTCTTGACCGCGTTGGAGAAACACGGCCGGCAGATTGTTTTTCAGTTCAGCCTCGGGGCCGAGCCTTTGCCTTTCGAGACCGGTAGCCGGTTGTCCCAACGCACCATCGGGCAAGTGGCGGAAATGATCGCCCGGCACTCCGGGCTGCACTTTCAATGTTTCCTTGCCAGCCGCCATGCGAACCAGTCGTTGTGCACGTTGGCACGAGAGTTGCCCAATTTCAGCTTGATTGGCTACTGGTGGCATAGTTTCTTTCCCGACATTATCCGCCAAGTCATCGCCGAGCGGCTAGACATGCTTCCCGTCAACAAGCAGGTGGGATTCTTCTCCGACGCCTATTGCGTGGAATGGACGTATGGCAAGGCCCTGTTGGCGCGAAAGCAACTGGCGCGAGTGCTTGCCGAAAAGATCGAGCAAGGACAATATACCCGGAACGATGCATTGGCAATCGCCAAGGCCATTCTTTTCGAGACACCGCAGACCCTCTTGGGCATGGTCCCCCGGAACGCGTGACATGGCATTGACCGGCCTGCTCGAACGCCTTGGGGCATGCAGTCCGGAAAAGGCAGGTAAGGATGAAAGACTATGGCCCATCCCAACAAATCTGTAACATTAGGAAGGAGAAGGAGAACATGAGATCAATTCTTTCGGAACGATTGATGGCTGCCCTGACGATCTGGACACAATGCCACTGGTGGGTAATATGTTGCGCGGCGGCAGCTATGCTTTCCGCCGGTTTTTGTGCCGAGGATGCGCGGGCCGAGGATGCGCGACCTGCTGACGCTGTTGACCATGGGCTGGTCTCCCAGGAGGATTGGGACAAGTCCTGTGTCTACGAGCTGACTCCCGTCGCGCCGCGGACCGAACTCGGCGACCCCAACGCCGGCGGAAGCGTCGGCCGGCAAATCACCCTGACCGGCCAGGCGGAGTGGGAGTTGGCTGCTGCCCGCAGCGATCTGACGCTGACTCCGGGCGACATGTCCAAGTTGGAGTGGACTCGGGTCAAGTTGCCCAACACCGTCCAGCACGCTCTTTTCCAAGCCGGCAAGACGTCCAATCCCTGGTACGCCGACAACTACAAAAGTCTTCAATGGATTCAGAAACAGGACTGGTATCTTCGCAAGACATTCCGCGTGCCGGAAGGCTGGCGGGGACGGCATATCCGTCTTCGGTTCGATGGGCTCGACTACGTCGGCGTCGTATGGCTGGACGGGAAACTTCTCGGCATCCACGAAGGGATGGCCGGCGGACCAACCTTCGACATCACCGACCGTGTCAAGGCGGGCCGGGAACACGAGTTGCTCGTCCGACTAGTCCACGAAAGTCATCCCGCTCCGTTAGGCACCTTCGCTTCTCTCCTCTATGACGACAACAATCCCGTCATCAAGTCCCTGGCCGTCGACGGGCAAACTTATCAGTGGGGAAATCGTTTCCGATCGATCGGCATTTGGCAGCCCGTGCGCCTGGTCGCCACCGGCCAGGCGTACTTGGAGGCTCCCTTGGTCCGTACGGACGCGATCACCGCAAGCGGCGCCGAGCTTTGGGCACAGGCGATGATCACGAACACGGGTCCGGCGGTCGAGGGCACGGTGTTGGCCCGCATCGTCGATCTCCAGACCGGCCAGCCGGTTTGGCAGGAGGAGTCGCAGCAGACCATTACCAACGACAAATCCTATTGGGGCGTATCCTATTGGGAACGCCGGATCGTGCTGAGCAAGCCCAAGTTATGGTGGCCCAACGGGTTGGGCGGGCAGCCATTGTACCGATTGGAGCTTTCTTTGCGTATCGAGGGTCAGGAACTCGACGCCATTGCCACGCGATTCGGCGTCCGCAAACTGGAGTTGCGGCGGAATCCCGCCCCGGCCGACAGTCCTCGTTCTTACGGCGTCGTATCCTCGATGTCTTTTGATCCCTTGGATAGACAACTGATGCTGCGGGCCGATGAGTCGTACCGTTTTTTGTTCGTGGTCAATGGCCGCCCGTTCTACGCCAAAGGCGCTTGCTGGGTGACTTCCGACGATCTGCTCGCCCTGACGCCGGAGCGGGAGGCATGGCTGATGGAGGCCGCCCGCGCCTCGCATATCAATCTGTTTCGTCTCAACGGCGCATGCAACATCTTTGAAACAGAGCAGTTCTACAATCTTTGCGATGAGAAAGGCATCCTCGTTTGGCAGGACTTGCCGCTCTGCTTTGTCTGTGGACATTCGGCAAAGGGGCGCTCGGCAAGCCGCGATGTTTGGCACGATCAACTGTCGCAAACGGTCCTTCGCCTCCGGCAACATCCTTCGCTGGCTATCTATGTGGGCGGTAATGAATATCGGCCGTATACTCCGGAAAATCTGTGGATCCTCGGTCTGGCCCGAGAAATCTTCGCGTCCTGCGACGATCGCCCCTTCCGCATGGCATCGCCCGGCGGCGGAACACGTCACGCCTACGGGGAGGGGCTCTACCCGTTCGATGATTTCTATGGCGGCGACCCGAATTGGTACGAGAAGCAGTATCATCGCGGCTGCAACTTCGTTTCCGAATGGTCGTGCCCCGCGTTGGGCAACATGTCGTTGCTCAAACGTGTCGTGCCGGCGGAGGAATTGGCCCGCGGGCCAGTCGGCCTTGACTGGCAGAAGTTCATCAAAAGCCGTCCCATCCTCGCGGATCGCGCAAGCGAGCTGGAGTTTATCGGCAAGTACCCGTTCATCAGGGGCTCCTGGTACGGCGACCTGGCAAAGGCGAGTGTCGGCGACTTGGTGGAATACGGCCAAATGGCCCAGGCCAAAGTTTACGGCTGCGCGATGGAGCAATGGCGAGCCCACTTCCCGTACAAGGGCGGCCAAACCGTATGGAACTACAACATAATGAGCCCCGTGTCGAGTTGGAACTTGATCGATTGGTTTGGCCAGCCCACGATCGCTTTCTACGCCGCCAAACGGGCCCATGAACCCACGCACGTCATGGCCCGGACCAACTTCTATTCGTGGGGGCCGGGCGACACGTTCCGCGCCGCGGTGTTCGCCGTCCACGATGCACCCGAAGGACTCAAGGATGCTCGCATCACGGCTCGTTTGCTCGACCAGCAGTTGAAACCGCTGCTTCACGAAACATGGACCGTCAACGTGCCCGGCGGCGGCCTGAAAAGCGACGATCACCCGCTCGCATGGTCCATCCCAACCGACGCGCCGGAGCACTACTTCTTCCTGGAACTAACGCTCTCCGATTCGGCAAATCGCCCTGTTTCCCGCCAGGCATATCCCTTGCGAGTGCTCAAATCCCTGGCCGACCCGGAGAAACGCCGGAAGTGGCAGTCGCAGCCCGTGATGGAAACGCTTTGCACCAGCGGCCCGTGGCTGCGTCCTCAACTAGCCTCTGCCCCCACGAAGTTGGATGCCAGGGTTGTTTCGTCTCGTCAGCTATCGACGCGTGAAGCGGAGTTGACGATCGAGGTCCGTAATGTCGGTCGGCTTCCGGCCTATCCAGTGCGGGTGTCCGTCGTGCCCGACGAGTATTCAACCGTGTGGGGCGACAATTATTTCTGGCTGGCCGAAGGCGAGACAAAGATGGTGACGGGCACTGTCCGCCTGGATATGGAGGGGCTCGACCCGGTTCACAAACCACCGCGCGCAGCAATCAGTGACTTGACGGTTAGGGTTTCCGCCTGGAATGCGGGAGAGACCGCCCTGAAACCGTAACTCGTGCGTGGAACAATCGACCAATCCGCCGTTGCGGCCAGCCCCGCTCGTGTAATCCCAAGATCGCTTGAATATCCGCCATCGTCATCCTCCTTCAGCGGGTTATCGCTGAAGGCTAAATGACGAACCCAACCTCCTCAATCATGGCCGATTATGACGCGCCCCTGACTGGCCGATGTCACGCGCCCCGTGACAAGGTACACCGTCGTCCACCACGACGATCTCGGGTGCAAAGAGTGTAATCATCCGGGTAATGTGCCGCCGCGAATGCGGTCGTTGATGCAAAGCAGGCCGAAGATGGCGGCCAATATGATCGATAACAGGGCAACCTTGCGAAAGGCGACTTGGCCG
>JAHIKV010000022.1 GCA_018897395.1 Planctomycetota bacterium
TCATCCCATTTGTTCAGCCGGCCGCCGTATTCCGCTTGAAAACTACCGCCCGTGAAGCGGCAGGCGTCGGCCAGCGGCAGCATGTCTTCGGCGGTGCAGGTGAGCTTGAGCACCCGCTCGCTGATCCACGTTTCCAGCTTCTTGCGGCGGTCCCATGGGCATGGTTTGGCGTAAGTGTCGGGCGGCAGCGTCGGGACTTGTTCGACGATGAAAAAGTTCAAATGGACGTTGCTGATTTTTTGCCGCATGACGAAGTCGTAAGCAAAGCTGTTGAGGTTGCCCAACAGACAACACTGGCGCACGGGCGAGGTGTCTGCAAAAATGATCGGCGCGGAGTTGACAACACCCACAAGCGGCATCATCGCCGCAATCATTGTTCGTTGGTTTGTCGGGCTCGTTACGTCCTTGAAGCACAGAAAATGCGACGTCTGCTCACTGCTTTGGTTCAGCACGACTTCTTGCGCGACCCAAAATCGCGGCATCGCTAGGTGTTCGGGGTTTTGATAGTTGACGAGGGATGTTTTTTCGGTTTGCCCCTGCCGTACCCAATTGGATTTGTCGGTTACAACGTCGGCCGCTCGGTGGTCGTAGTCCTGAAGCATCTTCGCTTCGTACAACGGAAGAAAGACCTTTTTCCCCTTCACCCACCGATTGCCTTTCAGCTTGAAACCGTCCGCTTTGAGCGTGTCGGCCTCGCGGAACAAGTGGGAGTCGCTTGTTTGATTGAAGAGTCCCTGCTTGAACTGTACGCCCCACGGATTAGCGGTCGGCCCTTTTCGATTCTTGTCAACAAGCACTGAAACGCGATGGTAGATCGCTTTCGTAATGTCGGCGTCGCGCCGCGAGCGGAAGATCGGGCACGTTCGCGTATTCGGATTCAGCAATCGGATGTCGGTGCCGCTAAGCGCAATGTGCCGCTTACGGTCTTCCAACTCTTCTGCGTGGTGAACAAAGAAGACGAAATCGGCTTGTGACGTTGCCGTTTGTTCGCCGCCAAAGTTGAGGATGCAGAACTTGAAGGACGCATGAACGTCTGGAAAGAATACCTTCTTGTTCTCGAAGTCATACAAGCGGATGAGCCGGTTCGATTCAGCAACCGCCGCGAAGAAATCTTTGGTCGTCATATCCGACGCGATGCCGGATGGAACCAGTAATCCCGCGCGACCGTGCGGCGCAACCAATTGGAAAGCGAGTTCGGCGAACGCCGCATAGAAGTTCGTTCGTCCTCGGCCGGTAAGTGGATACTCACCGCTCTCGTGGCAGTAAGCTCTCTGCGCATCAATAGATGATTTCACGGCCAAGTAACGTTCAAACAGCGACGGATTTGATTGCGCAAGCGCCTCAATCATCTTCCTTCGCTTAGCACCTGTGGTAGCAGTGGCGATAGCCGGCGCCGGCAATGAAAAAAACTCGCGTTCGGAAAGGTCCATTCGTTCCCACGGCGGGTTGCCGATCACGCAATCGAACCCGGCTTCCGCGCGGTCGAACACGTTGGGGAACCGCTCGCGCCAATCGAAACCGGCCGGGTCGATCGCCGCGTCGTGAACCAGCGAGTTGCCGTGGACGATGTTCTCCGAGAGATTGGCAAGCAGTTGGCCCGGGCTGGCCGAGCGAATCCAAAGGGCAAGTTGCGTGATCTCGACCGCCTCGGCAAAGAGATCGACGCCGTAAAGGTTCTGCTGCAAAATGAACGTCGGAACTTCTTGGGCGAGTTTCTTCGCGTCCGGTTCGCCCAACTGGTCGAGGTGGCCGACGACTTCGTTGTAGCGTTGCTCCAGCGCGTCGTAGGCCTGGAAGAGAAACGCTCCGCTGCCGCACGCCGGATCGACGATCTTCAGTTTCCGCAAGATGTCGAGGCATCGACGCCAGTATTCGGCGTCGTCCGGGGCCATGCCACGGCTCGCCTCCTTTTCGGAAACGCCGAACTCGACGGCCGCGGCGGCGAACCGCTCGGCGATCAACTCCTCGACGGTGTATTGCACGATCCGGCTGGTCAACTCCGGCGGCGTGTAATAGACGCCCAGCCGTTTGCGCTTGGCCGACTGCGGCATCGTGGCGTATTGCTCCGCCTTTTCCGCGTCGCCGAAGAGGCCCGACGTTTTGAGCTTTTCCAACTCCGTGATCGACCGCTCGAACAGGTGCCCCAGCACGTCGAGGTTCACTTCGTCGCGGAAGTCGTAGTCGCCGATCGCGCGGAAGAAGTTGGTCCAGGGAACGTCGGGCAGATCGAGGTCGTCGACCGCGTGCGGCGCGAACAGCCCGCCGTTGTACTTCGAAATGCGGTACTTTTCGTTCCCCTCGTCGATAAACCGGAACAAATTCTTGAACTGCCGCCAGCGGGGATTGGTCACCGCGTGCAAGCCGTCGATTGTGTACGCCTTGTTAATCACCTTTTCCGGCAATAGCTCACGGTCCTCGCAAAAGGCGATGAACAAGATGCGGTCCAGCAGCCGTTGGGCCATCTCGATCGCCTCGTCTTGCGGGTGCTTCCGCTTGATATGCAGTTCGGCGATCAGATCGTTGCGGCTGCGCGAGTAGGCGTCGTAGAGTTCATCGCCGACCTTCCGTTGGCGCTCGGCCGTTCTTTTCAGCAAGGCAACGGCGCGCGGGGGGCCGAGAAGCGACTCGTCGATCAAACCCTGGCGGTGGAACAGCACGTAGAACTGCTTGAACGCGTCGAAGTCGCGCAGCGATTGAAGCGTGAAGTGTTCGTAGGCCCGTTTCGTCGAGGCCCGCTCGTAGAGCCGGAAACTGACGATGTTCGATATGATGCCCCAGCGGCACTCCGCCGGCGTATTGACCAGATAATCCCAGCATTGTGCCACGGCGGTGCGGCCGTTGCTGCGGTCGCGGTCGAGGTGAACTTTCGGCCCCTTGAGTTCGATTACCGCCAGGGGCTTGTGGTCTTCCGCCTGTCGAAAAAAGCCCAAAACCGCGTCCGGAGTTTCCCCGTTAATGGGATAATGCTGCTCTCGGTGCCAGACCTCTTTTCCGTCGAGCGGTCCGACGTACCCGAGCGCTTCGCCGAACACCTCACCCAGAAAATCGCCTTGCATCTGGGTTTCGTTCAGTTCGGCCAGTCTGCCCGAAGTCTCCAAATCGGCCCATTTCACGAGCACGGCGTGGGCGGCTTTCAACGCGCCGCCGTTAAGCCGCTTGTCCGCGGCCGCGTCCTTCAGAAAACTCGACAAGATGAGGCGGTCCGTCTTCGGCTGACGCAACGCGACCGCGGAATCGTTGGGAAAGAGGGTTTTGTCGGCCATTTTCTCAAGTTGGTCCGAGCATTGATTCTTATCGCATAACGTATCGCGCATCCGGCGACCGCAGCTTGATGGTCATTGCCGCATAACAGTGTATATGAGCGATGCTTCACCACAAGCCGCAGGGAGACAAAGATTTTGCGCTAACTTTCCAGAAAAGCATCCAAACCGGTTTTTGAGCGCTCAATTGGTTTTTCGGGGTCAATTCAACTCCGCGCCCACCGGTTGATCAACCTGGCGCATCAGGTTGATCAACCTGACGTTAAACTGTACTTACGTCTAAAGCACAGTCACGTTGCGAAATGAATAGCCCGTGTTTCAGGCGGTTTGAGAACAAAGTTGACCCACGGCGAATCGACGTAAGAATTAACTGGCGAAATCGGGAATTTTTTCCATTAAATTCCAGCGGGAAAATCGACCGTAACCTGTCTCACACCTTAGGCTTGCGGCGACGGAGGGCGAAACCTTTCGCAATCGTGCCACCGATGGGGTGTATGTAACGAGGTCATTCTACCAGCCGGAAATGCCTGAAAAAAGGCTATTTTCTGGCCGCCGTGATTTTCGCCTTTTTTGCCGGGGGGCTATGGCGGGAGCAAAAACGCTTTTTTCCAGGCTGCGGAGGCTTCAAAGGGGCATAAAACTCGCCTGCCGTGGCCGACTCCCCGGAGTTTTCGCAACGGACGCGGGAGCGTCCGGGCAGGGTGTTCCCACGCGGAGCATGGGAACAAGGGGGTTACTTAACGCCTGACCCGCTCCACGGCCGTCCATCCGGCGGTGGGGATGATTTGCCGGTCAGTCGGTCTCGACGCCGGCGATCGCCCCGCGACCGCCTTCCACTGGCCGCCGAAGACCGAGGCCCGCGATTCCGCCACCGGCTCCGGGGCGGCCGGCGCAGGCTCGGCGGGGACCGCATCGGCGGGGATCGGCTCGGGAGCGGGCGTCGGCACCAACTCCGGTTCGTTCGTGGCCGGGGTGGGTTCCAACACGCCTTCTTCCAGCAACCCACCGATGCCGGTGTGTTGCTCGATCGGCCCGCGGCTGATGACCCGAGGCTGAGTGAAGCCGTAGTCGAGGTAGGTCGAAGCGGCGCGGGCGCGCGAGCGCCGTCGGGCGTCGAAGTACGCCTTGCCCGGCCAAGGACCCTCGGCCAAATAGACCCCGTTGTACTCCAATAGCGAGCCTTTGCGGTAGTGGACCTGGGCGATCGACTTGTTGAAGTTCACCAGGCTGCGGAAGTAATCGCTTTCGGCCTGGGCCAGGGCCTGTTGCGCCTTCAACAGCACGTCGAGCGTAATAGTGTCGGTTTCGTAGGCCGCGGCCACCGCCTCGACCTGCCGCTGGGCGGCTATGCGGCGGTTGAAGTTCGTCTGGCTGAGCACGTGGTTGGCTTCCAGGTCGCGGATGGCGTAGGCCAACTGGTGCGAGAGTTCGAGTTCCGCCTCTTGCAGTCTGGCCCGCTCCCGAGCCAACGACAACTGCGAGTTGCGCACTCCGGCCATCTCGCGGCGGAACCCCAGCGGCATGCTGGCCTGAAATCCCGCCTGCCATTCCTGAAACCCGCCGTTGGCCAGGGTGCCGTATGCGTTGGCGTCCTGGATCACCAAACTGTTCGGGTTCCAGAAGCTGTTGCCGTCGATCCGGTTGCCCATGCCGAGCCAGCGATATTGGCCCACGAAATCGACCCTCGGCAGGAGGAAGTTCTTGGCGGCGATCAGTTCCAACTCGCGGCGCTTGACGATCCACTTCTGCTCGCGCAACTCGACGCTCCGCACCAGCCCCTCGCTCAACACCTCGTGCCAATCGAAAACCACCTTGGCGGTGGTCGGCTCGTCCTTGGGGCGGATCAACCGGCCATCGGTCGCCGCCAGCCCCAACATATACCGTAGTTTCGCCTCCGTGGAATACAGATTGTTGAGCGATTGCTCGGCGGTGCTGCGGAAGAGGAAGTATTGCTCGCGGGCTTGAGCCTCTTTCTCGGCCTCGCCCCCCCTGGCGCCGTGGGTGTAGAGCGTGTAAATCTTCCGCCACGTCTGCAGGGCGCTGTCGCGGCCGGCGATCACCGCGTCGAGGCTCCGGTACTGGAAATAGAGCTCCCAGTAGGCGACCTCCACGTCGCTGACGAGGTTTCGGACCGCGGCCTCGAAATCGGCCAACGCGATGTCGGTGTTGATCCGGGCGATCATCACGCCGTTATAGTTTCCGGGCGTCGCGCCGGGACCGGCGATCCGGTTGAACTGCGTCCCGGCCCCCTGCAACAACGGCTGACGCACCTCGGCCGCCAGGTTCACGTTCCAGTCGGACGGCCAAGCCCGGCTCGGCCTATTGCTCAGGTCGTAGGCGACGTTGTGGCCCAAGGAGAATTGTCCGCCGCTGGCCGCGATTTTCGACACCTTTGCCTGAAACGTGCCCAGGTCGTCCCGCGCCACGTTGGGGAATATAAATGCGTATGCCGGATCGACGTTTTGCGGCGTGTCGAGCTTCTCCCAGGTCAAACTGGCGCTAACTTGGGCGTCGAACGCGGAGAGCGCCGCCTCAGGACCGGTACGAGGATTGCTCTCGGCAATCGCCGGGTCGTAGATCGTCGGCGCCAGTTCCGGGTTGCGGGCAATGAAGTCCGGCGGCCCTTGCACCTGACCGCTGATGTTGCGCATCACCTTGTTGTTCATCAGCGAGATCCGCATCGCCTCTTCCAGGGTAAGGTCCCAGATTTCCCGGTTGTCCTTCCTCTGGAGCGAGAAGGGGGCCTGCGCGTTTTCCGCGTCGGCCAGCCGCTCGGTCTCAACGTCGGGGTACTCTATCTCCGTGGCTACCCCCTTGTAGTGGAGATAATCGTTGTCGACGTTTTTGAGGTAAAACGGCTGCTGCGGCTGACATCCAGTCAGGACGACACAAAACGCAGCCATCACGACGCAGATAAGGGGGGGTTGCCGACTCATAAACCTATCATTCCTGTTCGGTGTGCGGACGATAAGCTCTGTTTACTCCCCCCGAACCGATACTCGCCTGGATTCGCGCAATACAGCGCGTGACCCCAGACGGAGCAATCGGCAAACTTGTTATCGGCAACCCAATCAACAGACTTTTGCCGATTCACATTATCGGCAAGGCGGGCTTATCTTGCCCAAAATACCGATGCCGCGCAGATTGCGCGGAAGAGTCTGATCGGGGCAGGAGTTTCGTTTGGGAACTATCTCAAAACCCATTTTGTGGCACAGCCGCCCTCGGCTGTGCCACATTTTGAACCCGAGTTCGGGATAAGAGCTTTTGGGCAATAGCCGGCGGCTAACAGCCGCCGGAGAAGGGCGAATGTCCGGACAGATGAGATAATATTGCGAAGCTACATCCGATTGGTAAGGTTCGACGCCAACCCGCAATCCTCCGGCGGCTGTTAGCCGCCGGCTATTTGTTGCTCATTTACTTATTCCGTACTCAGGTTTTACAGCCACACCGGCAATCCGAACATCGCCTGCCGTCACCGAGCGGCCCGCTTCCAGGCGATCGCCAACCAGCCGTTTCGGCAATCCATTTGTATCGGCATCATCCTGCCCGCCGCCTTCCACTTGCCGGGCATTTCAAAGCCCTCGGCGAGAAACTCCGGCTCAAAGACCTTCTCAAACCGTTTTTTCAGTAATGTGCGGATCACCTGCCGCCGGGCGTCGATCGTTCGGCCGCCGCCGGGGATGAAATCGGGCGGAAGGACCTCGATCTCCCCCTGCCGAACCAGCTTGAATCCCTTCGACGACTCCTCGATCTTATAGGTGGCCGAGACGTTCATGGCCGGATGGGCGTCGTCGCCCTTGTAGTATTTCACCCCGCGCAGAGTAATCTCCAGCCGCTGGTCGGCGAAGGTGACGGAGATCGGTTGCCGCGGGGCGAAGGTGATGGCCCAAGGCTTGCCGTCCTCGTCCCCTTTCATTTTTTCCGGCAATTCGCCGAGCAGATCGGCGGCCGTTGCCTGAACTTTTTCCTCGTACACGGTGCGACCGGCCAGCGCGTCGAAGACCAGATTGTTGATCGTCGATTCGTGTATTCGCAGCGACATTTCGGCCCCTTCCGCCACGGGCGGCGGCTCGTCGGGGGCCGCCAGCTTGCCCTCGCCCGCCTGCAAACCGATTATCCCCAGCGCAGACGGCGTGGTGCTGAAGTCGAGCCGTCGCGGAAAAAGTTTCCGCTCGGTGAAGGGGCGTTGAAACTTCTCGACGTATTGCCGGTTCGCCCGTTCGAGCGGCTCGGCCGCCTGCCGGTCGATCCTTTCGTTGAGCCGCTCCTCGGCGTGTTGCGAGGCGATGCACTCGGCCAAATATATCTGTTTTCCCGCCTTCCGCCAGGCCATCCGCTCGATCAGCCGGCGGCCGCGGCGCGATTGAATGTCGTCGATCGTGACCGAGGTCTCCGCCTTGGAAACCGCCGGGTAGGAAGACAATCCGCCGGCGTCGATCCAAATCCGTTTGCGGGCGGCCAGGTCGGTCGTCGAGCGGCTGAAGATCGTTATGCCGCCGTGATAACCCACGTTGTCGCTTTCGGTGACGCCGAAAAACAGCGCGTCGATCACGCCAAACTTGGGATCGGACCAAAGCTCGGCGCGGGTCCGGCCGACGGTGTGCGCCGTGCCGTGAATGTCGGTGCCGAGGATGCAGTCGCGGATCGGCATGGTGTCGTCGACCCCTTCGTCCAAGCCCGCCGCGACCACCTCCGCCGAGATTTCCACGAACAGGTTCGGCCGAACGAAGTGGCCCTGGATTGCCCGGACCAGCGCCGGACACTGATGCGCGCCTTCCATCCAACGGACCGACTCGCTAATGACCAGCGCGTCCTCAGTGGTCGGCTTGGCGACGTAAGCCTTCATGCTCGCGGCCAATCGGTCGACGATTGCCTCGAAACCCGCGCGGACGTTGGGGTTGTCAACCGCGCGGAGCATGGCAATATAGTTGTGCAATGTCCGTTGCACGTCGAGGAACCAGACCAAATCCAGCCCCTCATAACCGGCGCAATAGCGGGCGTGGATGCTCCTGAGCAGCGCCTTGTCCGGCGGTTGGTCGCCGCGAAGCTTCGCCTGTAATGCGTCCCAGCGGAGGTATTTTCGCCAATCCTCGCCGTTTGACCCCGCCAACTCCAGTCTGCGATCCAGCCGCGAGAGGGCCTCGATCAGTTCCGCCTTGGCCAGTTGAACGTCGTCGCGGTCGATCGGGCGGAACTCGGACTTGGCGTTTTTGCAGGCCGCGGGCAGCTCTTCGAGCGAGATAACGGCCTCGGTCGCCTCGCCACTCGCCGCTTGCGCGAACGAGGCAAGAAAAACAGCGGACGCACAGAGCATCGCTTTCTTGAGTTTCATCCTTAACTGCACTACCTGGCTCCTCATGATGGGGCGAGCCAACGGATATTTCCCAACCGGAAAATTTCATTTGGCCCCTTGATTTTGCGTAGCTTACCAGTTATCACTTCTCTTAACAAGTTGGGATAAGATGGCCGGTAGCCTCGATCGATCCACACCGCGGCAAGGTTTGGCCGCACAAGTCGTCTGAAATCCGGAACTTCGGACGATCCCCACCACGGATGGGCCACCATAAGACCTTTCTTTCCGAGAACCAATCCGAAGGAGCAAGGACATGAACGGCGTACGTTGTCTATTGATATTGGTTGGCTTGGCGTGTACGTGCTTGGTATTGGCCTCCGTGCCATTGGACGACCCGGCCGGCGATGTCCCCGAGGCCGAGGTCGCTTGGCGCTCCGACTACGCCAAGGCAATGACCGAGGCCGAGAGCCGCAACAAGATGATGTTCATCTATTTCTGCGATCCCGACGGCGGCCGGCCGTGCAAACGATTCAAGAAAGAAACACTCGACGACCCACGGGTCCGCCGCAAGCTGCAAGACTACGTGTGCGTCCAGATTCCGTTGGACGCCAAGATCAAGGTCCAAGGCGAGGACATGGTCCTGCTGGAGCACGAATCGTTCCATGAGATGCTCGGCAAACCGGGTATCGCGATCGTCGATTTCCGTTCGACCGAAGGACCCTTGCGCGGCTCGATCGTCAGCACGTTTCCGATTACCGAGAAGCACTGGTACACGCCGGAGCGGATGGCGGTGATCTTGGACCTTCCCACCGGCTCGCTTACCCAGCGGACGCTGGTCTACGCCGTGCGGATTCATCCCGACAAGCCGGAAAGCACCGACGGCCGGCCGCTTCCCGCGCTGCTGGAAGAGGCCCAGGAACATTCGCAGTATCAAGCCGACATCCGGTTGCAAGGTCATCACGCCTGGGGATCGCGTTTCCGGCGGATCGTTGCCCGGCTGCCGGGCGGTATGACGGCGCGCGAGGTGTGCGCCGAGAGCTGGCCGGGCGAGAGCCTGGTCGAGGCCGCCATCGAGTGCGTGCGATGCTGGCGGTTGTCCGAAGGACATTGGAACGCCGTGCGGGCACGACATCGCTTCTTCGGATACGACATGCGGCGCGGCGGCAACGGCATCTGGTACGCCACCGGAATCTTCGGCGGCCGATAGGCGGAAAAATCGGAGCGCGGCCGGAAATTATTCCATTCATTGAGTGTCAGATAATCAATGTTGCGAACAATAGCCGGGGGCTAACAGCCCCCGGAGGGAAACTCCCGCGATTCACGCACATTCCGGGGGCTGTTAGCCCCCGGCTAATGAAACATTAGCTTCCTGATTCTCAATTGCCCCCCTTTGACGATTCGCCTTCCAGGGCGTAAAAAGATATATGAAGGCCGATGCGTCTCGGTCTCTGATGAGAGGTCCCCGCAATGGGGGCCCGCGAACCTGGCCAGGGGCGAAAGTCAGCAGCCATAAGCGGTCACCTCCAGGTGCGGCGGACCTCTCATCGGGGACCGGGCAAGCAGGGATTAGGGATTAGAGCGTCGGATCGGAATGGTTTTTTCGGCAAGTTCTAATCCCCAATCCCTAATCCCCAATCCCTAATGTCTCCAGCCGCCTCTAAACCTGAAACCACACCAGCAACGGCCGATCCGTGCCGGTACGTGGTCGTCGCGCGCCGATACCGGCCGCAGACCTTCGGGGAGTTGATCGGTCAGGAGCACGTCGCCCAGGCATTGTCGAACGCGATCTCGACGAATCGCGTCGGTCACGCTTATCTTTTCACGGGTGCCCGCGGTGTGGGCAAGACCTCCGCCGCGCGAATCCTGGCGAAGGCCCTGAACTGCCAGGAAGGCCCCGCGCCGGTCCCCTGCAACAGGTGCGACGTTTGTCAGAGCATCGGCGCCGGCGAGGACATCGACGTGTTGGAGATCGACGGGGCCAGCAATCGAGGGATCGACGAGATTCGGCAGTTGCGGCAGAACGTCGGTGTGCGTCCCAGCCGGTCGCGGTTCAAGATATACATCATCGACGAAGTCCACATGCTCACCCGCGAGGCGTTCAACGCACTGTTGAAGACCCTCGAAGAGCCGCCCGAGCACGTCAAGTTTATTTTCTGCACGACCGAGCCGACGAAAATCCCGGTTACGATCCTCTCGCGTTGTCAGCGGTTCGATTTTGCGGGCATTCTGACCCGCTCGATCCACCAGCGGCTCGAGCAGATCGTCGCGGCCGAGGGGGTCGAGGCGGACGCGGATGCCCTGGAGATACTTGCCCGGCGGGCGGCCGGTTCGATGCGCGACAGCCAATCGCTGCTGGAGCAGTTGCTGGCGTTTTCGTCCGGCCGGATCACCGTCGATGACGTGAACGGGATGCTCGGCGCCGCCGGCGAGGAACGGCTGTCGTCGCTGGTCGGGCACTTGGTCGAGCGCGATCCGGCCGCCGCGCTGGCCGATCTGGACGCCGCGGCCGACTCGGGCGTCGACCCCGGACAACTGATCGAGCAACTTTTCGGCTACCTCCGCGATTGCATGGCGGCGGCCGTCGGCTGCAAGCCCGACGCTTTTCTCTTCACGTCGCCTTCGGCCGCCCGGCTCGTAACGGAATTGGGCAAACGGTGGGGGCTGAACACCCTGCTGGCGGTCATGCAAATCCTCGATCAGACCCTTTCCCGAATGCGATACAGCACGCAGGGCCGCATCCTCGCCGAACTGGCACTGGTCGGGATCAGCCGGTTGGAAGACCTCGACGAGCTGTCCGAGGTAATCGGTCAGTTGCGGTCCGGCTCGTCGAGCGCTGCCGTCGCGGGCGCTCCGCCGGCACGTCCGGCCATTGCTCCGGCGGCGGCCAAAAAAAAATCCGAGCCTGCCGCTCCCCCCGAAATAACGGCGGAATCCGCCGCCCCGACGCCGACGGTCGAACTCCGGGCCGAAAACGCCGTGGAGGTCTGGAACCGGGCGATTTCGCAACTCTCCGGCATGGTCGTCGAGCAGGCCAAACAGTTCGATTCGATCGCCGCGCCCGCGCCGAATCGTCTGGTCATCTCTTTCAAGCCGAGGTATGCTGTCTCGAAGAGCGTTTGCGAGCGGCCCGAGCAAGTCGCCCGATTCGAGCAGGCGTTGGCCGCGGTAACCGGGCGGCCGGTCCGCGTCGAGTTTGCCCTCTCGGGAGAAGACCCGAAGGAAGCGGAACCTACTTCGAGGGTCGCGCCGGGCCGCCGGCGTTTGCTGGATGCGGCGAAAAATCCGTTGGTCCGTCGGGCGGGCGAACTGTTCGACGCCCAGCCCGTAAGAGTAGATGACGTTTCCGACAACTCACCGAGGGAATAACTATCGTGTTCAAAGGAATTGCCAATCTCGGTTCCATATTGAAACAGGCCCAGCAAATCGGCGGTCAAATGGGCCAAATGACCGAGGAGATGAAGAAACGCCGCGTCACCGGCGCCGCCGGCGGCGGTATGGTCGAAATCGAAATGAACGGCGTGATGGAAACCCTCTGCTGCCGGATCGATCCGAAGTTGTTCGAGCAGAACGACCGCGAATTGATCGAGGACCTTGTGGTGGCGGCCGTCAATCAGGCCATAACCAAGGGCAAGCAGATGCACACCGAGGCGGTCCGTGAAATGACCGGCGGCCTCCCCCCGCCCGGCGGTCTTCAAGAGGCGTTGGCAAAGTTCACTGCCGCGGATGGCGAGGAGGAAGAACCAGAGGGAAGGGATTAGGGATTAGGGATTAGGGATTAGGGATTAGAGGTTTGGTGGTTTGGGAAAGAAAAGTACGACAAAGTTTTCATGTGGAATCCAATCTTGCTAATCCCTAATCCCCAATCCCTAATCCCCAATCCCTAATCCCTAATCCCTAACCCCTTGACAGAATGTCATGTCCGAACTCACGCAATCCGTCGCCACGCTGGTAGATGAGTTCGCCAAACTGCCCGGCATCGGCAAGAAGACGGCCGAGCGGTTGACGTATTACATCCTGCGCATCCATCGCAACGAGGCCATGGCGCTGGCCGACGCCATTCGGAATGTCAAAGACAACGTCCAATACTGCCGCAGGTGCTATAATTTGGCGGAAGCAGATGAGTGTGCGATCTGCCGCGACCGTAGCCGGCAGACCGACCTGCTTTGCGTGGTCGAGCAGCCGCGCGACCTGATGGCCTTGGAGCAATCGGGGGTTTATCGCGGACTGTATCACGTGTTGTTGGGGCGAATCGCCCCCCTGGAAGGAATCGGGCCCGAACAACTGACCATCGACGCGCTGGTCCGCCGGGTCCGCGAAGAAGGTTACAAGGAAGTTATCATGGCGACAAACCCGACGGTCGAAGGCGACGGCACGGCGCTGCACGTCTCCAACCTGTTGAGCGACATGCCGATCCGAATTACGCGGCTGGCCCGGGGAATCACCACCGGAAGCGTGTTGGAGTTTGCCAACAAGGAGATACTCGCCGACGCCATGACCGGCCGGCAAAAATTTTAGTGGTTAGTGGTTAGTGGCTAGTGCCGGCGCAACTGCGAAACCGCAAGCGGATATACGGCTTTTTACAGGCTCCTGACTCGTAACCCCCGAATCCCGAATCCCGAATCCCGAACCCCGAATCCCGAACCCCGAATCCCGAACCCCGAATCCCGAATCCCGAATCCCGAATCCCGAATCCTTTCCCCATGCGACTTTCTCTCGGCCAAGACCTCCGAATGGTGCAGAAGCAGGTGCTGGCGCCGCGGATGATCCAATCGATGGAGATTCTGCAGTTGCCGATCCTGGCCTTGCAGGAGCGGATCGAGCAGGAGATGGAGGAGAATCCGGTGCTCGAGTTGTGCGAAGACGAGCCGGAATCCGCCGCCGAAGGGGCGGAGCTGCGGGAGCGCGAGCCGCCCGACGCGCCGACCGAGGAAGAGCGCGAACTGGTGATCGACGAGACGCACTCGAACAAGGACGATTTCGAGCGGCTGATGAAGATGGACGAGCAGTGGCCCGACCACTTCGAGGAACGGTCGCATCCATCGCGCGGCGAGATCGAGGAGGCGGGCGAGCGGAGGCTGGACGCGATGGCGAACATGGCCGCCCGGCCCCAGTCGTTGCAGGACTATCTGCACGACCAATTGAGTTGGTTCGACCTGGAGCCGCCGCTTCGGGCGATGGCCGACCGGATAATCTACAATCTCGACGCCAACGGATACTTGCAGGGGCGGCTCGAAGACCTGCTGGGGCCCGACGCCGGGCAAGAGGACAAGGATTTGGCCCGTCGGGCACTCGATCTGGTGCAACGGCTCGATCCGCCGGGGGTCGGCACGTGCGATCTCCGCGAATGCCTCCTGTTGCAGTTGGTTCCCGGCGACGCCCACTACGAGCAACTCCACGTCTTGATATCCGACCATCTGGAAGACCTGGAGCACAACCGGCTGCCGGTGATTTCGCGCAAGACGGGCTACTCGATCAAGACGATCCAAGAGGTGCTTGCCGAACTGCGGAAACTCAACCCCAAGCCCGGCGCGGTTTTCAACAACGTCGTCGTCCCGCCGGTCTCGCCGGACGTTTTCGTGGAGCAGGACGAGAACGGACGGTACGTGGCGCGGTTGGAGGATTCGCAGACACCGAGCCTGTTCATCAGCCCCTATTACCGCAAAATCTTTCAAGACGCCGCCACCAGCGCGGAGACCCGCGAATACATCAAGCGCAAGGTCAACTCGGCCCAGTGGCTGATCGATTCGATCCAACAGCGGCGCGGCACGCTGACCAAGGTTGCCCAGGCGATCGTCGACCACCAGAAAGAATTCCTCGACAAGGGGCCGGAGGCCATCGAGCCGCTGAAGATGCAGCAGATCGCCGACAAGGTGAGCATCCACGTGACCACGGTGAGCCGGGCGGTGGACGAGAAATGGATCCAAACGCCGCGAGGCATCTTTCCGCTGCGGCGCTTCTTCTGCGGCGGAACGACCAGCGCCGCCGGCGAGGAGGTGGCCTGGGACACGGTGCGGCTAAAGCTCCATGAGATCATCGACAACGAGGACAAGCAGCACCCGTTCAGCGACGACCAACTCGTCCAGAAGTTGGCCTCTCACGGCCTGACCGTCGCCCGGCGGACGGTGACCAAGTATCGCAAGTCGATGGGCATCCTCAGTTCCCGCCAACGACGCGATTGGAGCGGGGAGAGCGCGGGGGGCGGGGGATAGGGGACGGGGGTCAGAGGTCAGAGGTCAAAGGTCAAAGGTCAGAGGTCAGAGGTCAGGCAGAAGATGAATACTTCCGCTTGCGGTTTCGCAATAATGGCCCCTCAAATCTGCTCGATGTGCAGGCCTCGTCGTCGGCGCTCGGCAAGGCGGGCGTCGTCGAATTGCTCCGAGACTGCCTTGACGTTCTCGATGCCCGGTAGCGAGAGATCGGGATGGCTGTGATCGCTGGAGACGATGCGGATGGTGCCCACGCCCACCAGCCGCTCCAGCGGCCCTTGCTCGAAGGTGATGTCGTCCATGTCGAGCACCTCGATCCTGTCGGTCACCCGGCGCAGGATGCCCGACTCGTGGACGAACCGTTGCGTGCTGAGAATGTAGCGGACGTTCATCCGCCGGTAGCAGAGAACCGCGACGTGGTAGAGCCACACGAGCAGAATCACGGCCAACAGGACGAGCCACCAGACGGCCTGCCGCACCCAAAGGACGCCGACGACCAACAACACCAGCGTCACCAGTCCGCTGATGACCCAGCCGCCGATCATCGCCTTCGAGGAGTAACCGCCGCGCCAGAGTTCTCGTTCGGGCTCGTCCTGGAGTTCGCGCCGGGCCACCGCTTCCCGGAAAGAGTCGGCCGGTTCGACCCCCGGCCCGGCTTCGTCTCTCTGGTTATCCGGGAAACCTTCGTCGGGCGAATCGATCCGCCGGCCGCATTTGTGACAGAAAACCGCCTCTTGGACCACGTCCGCGCCGCACGCTGGACATCGCATGACACCACCCCCTTCTACCAGGCATGGTTGGAAAAGCCGCCCGCATTATAAGGGCGGAAGGGAGAAGAGAGAAGAGAGAAGAGGGAAATGACGATTTCCTCGTTCCCACGCTCCGAGCTTGTGAAATAATTGGCGAGCGGTTGTGTCGGCCTCAAAATGATGTATCCCGCTTGCGGTTTCGCAAATACGGCGACGTTCTACAGCGAAATTTCCCTCACGCATCGACGCGGAGCGTCGAAAAACGCTGGTTCCCACGCAGAGCATGGGAACCAGGAAATTCGTCATTCGTCATTTCCCTTTTCCCTCTTCCCTCTTTCCCCTTCTCTTTTCTCTCTTCCGCCCTCCCCCTTCCCCCTTCCCCCTTCCCCCTTCCCCCTTCATGGTGTAAAGTACGAACGTCAATACTTCCGACCGAGACCGACCATGAAATGCCCCTATTGCCTTGAGGACAACGATCGGGTGCTCGATTCGCGGGCCAGCCAGGATGGATTCACCATCCGGCGGCGTCGCGAGTGTTTGGGCTGCCGACGGCGATATACGACCTACGAACGGATCGAGGCCACCGTCAAAATCGTCAAGAAAGACGGTTCGCGCGAGTCCTTCGACCACGCCAAGATGAAGCGGGGGCTTGAAAAGGCCTGCTGGAAACGGCCCATCAGCGACGAGCAATTGGGGGGCGTCATAGCCGCGGTGGAAAACGAGCTGGAGGCGAACTTCGAGTCGGAGGTGGAAAGCCGGCACGTCGGCGAATTGGTGATGGAGCAGTTGCGAAACCTCGACGAGGTCGCATACGTCCGATTCGCCAGCGTCTACCGCCAGTTCAAGGACGTGCGGGACTTTGTCGAGGAGTTGCGGCCGATGCTGGCGGCGGCAAGGAAAATGGAGTGAGCCGCTGCAATTCGTTCATTGAGCATCAGGAAGCGAATGTCACAATAGCCGGGGGCTAACAGCCCCCGGAATGTGCGCAAATTGCGGGAGTTTTCCTCCGGGGGCTGTTAGCCCCCGGCTATTGTTCGCAACATTGTTTATCTGACACTCAATAAACGTCGATTCCATGAAACACAGCCGGTAAAACACACACCCCGAAACGATGGACGCAATACTCGACTGGATTCGCGGCCATGATGTCGTTCTGGGATGGCTTTTCGCGGTCTCCGTGCTGATGTTCCTCGGTAGCCTGATCGCCGTGCCCTGGCTGGTGGTCCGCATTCCTTCGGACTATTTCCTCGGCCGGCGGCATTTCGTCGACCGCTGGCGGCCGCGCCATCCCTGGCTCCGCATGGCGTTGCTGGCGTCGAAGAACACATTTGGCGGCGTTTTGGTCTTGGCCGGAGCGGCCATGCTGATCTTGCCCGGCCAAGGGGTTTTGACCATCTTCGTGGGGCTGATATTCCTCGATTTCCCCGGCAAGCTGGCGTTGGAGCGGTGGCTGGTCAACAAACCGCCGGTAATTCGGGCGATCAACTGGATGCGCGCCAAAGCCGGCCGGCCGCCGCTGGAAATGCCATATCCAGGGGATTAGGGATTAGGGATTAGGGATTGGTAAGCTGAAATCGGAATTCGGAATTCAGAAGTCGGAATTTGGAATTGCCAATGCCGTAAGGTTTCAATCTCTACGCTCTAATCCCCAATCCCTAATCCCTAATCCCCAATCTCTAATCACTGATGCCGGTCGACCACGAAATCGGTCAACCCGATTAGCGACTGAGACGCCGCCGTGGAAGGAAGCGAGGCCAGATGGCCGCCGGCCCGGCGAGTGAACAATTCGGCTCGCTTGCGGGCATAGGGGATGGCGTCGTGGCGCTCGAACCAGGGTTTCAGAACGTCGCGGTGATGGTTTCCGCCGTCCGAAAGGGCCAAGGTCAATTTCTCGCGGTCCTCCGCGTCGACGGTGGCCAGAAGCCGGATCAGCGGCAGGGTGGCTTTCTGCTTCAACAGGTCGGTGCCCAGCGACTTGCCCACGGCGCCCTCGTCGCCCAGCAAGTCGAGCACGTCGTCGGCGATTTGGAACGCCACGCCGAGATCATGGCCGTATTGGGCCAACGCATCGCAGACCGCCGGTTCGGCGCCGGCATAGTGCGCTCCCAGCCGGCAACAGCAGGCCGTCAGCGTCGCCGTCTTGCCGGCGATAATGCGGAAGTAATCGTCCTCGCCGAGGTCGTAGTTTCCCCGGCTTTCGATCTGCCGGAGTTCCCCCTCGCACATGTGCCGGGCCGCTTCGCCGATCGTCCGGCAGGCGAAGGTATCGTCCAGCGAGCTGGCCAAACACATTACCCGGGCGAGAAGATAATCGCCCAACAGGATGCTGGCTTCGTTGTCCCACCGGGCGTTGACGGTGTCGAGATGGCGGCGCAAGGTGGCTTCGTCGAGAACGTCGTCGTGGATCAGCGTGGCCGTGTGGATCAACTCGGCGGCGACCGCCAGGGAAAAGTGCTCGGGGCGGATGCCGCCGCAAGCCTGGGCGGAAAGCAATACCAAGGCGGGTCGAAGCCGCTTCCCGCCCAAACGAAAACCATGCTGGGCCAAACGGTCGACAAAGGAATCTTCGTTGGAAAACTCCCGCTGCAGCAGACCCTCGACCACCTCGAGTTCCCGTGCGACGGGCGCGTACAAAGCACGAAGATTGTCGGGAACCGTCACCCGTCGTTCGTCGGTTGTACTCATCGACACCCCTTCAGGGCAATCCATCAATTGTAATTCACTGGGAAGGTTCGTCGAGGGGGGCGGTCAGTTCGACGAGCCTCGCCAGCCACACCCCCTGCTTTCGGTACTCGGAAACAACCTTGCCGCGACCGACAACCGAAGCCGGGTTGGCCCTCCGATTATAAATTACGGCATACCGACATCGATCCGCCAACTCCGGCTCGAATTGTTTTTCGCCGACCAGTTCGACGCCCGCCTCGTTTAGCGACGGCGAGTACATCGCCACGGCTGGGGCCTGAAACGGCGCCAGGTTCGGCGCGAACAGGATCGGCGCGTCCCCCGAGAGGCGCGCTCCCTCGGCCAACAGCGGCTCGCGTACCGAATCGCCCCAGTACGTCGCCTCGAACCCAAGCCTTTCCGCCCCGGCCAAACCTCCCGCAAGGAGATTGTAGTAGCTCAGGTGGCAGGGTTGATAGATCGCCAAGCCGATTCCCTGGAGCGCAACGAGAGCGACGATAGCCGCCAGAATCGCCCGCGGCGATTTCCACTGTGTAGGGTGGGACAAGCGCAGCGCAGTCCCACCATCGTTTTGCACGGCCTTGGTGGGACTGCGCTGCGCTTGTCCCACCCTACTACTACTTTCCACCAGCCATCGGGCGCCGATTCCCACCCAAACCGCCCAGAGCGGAAAGACCATCAGGAACAGCCGGACGCCGTCATAGACCGGCACGCCGGGCCACGAAAACACCAACAGCAAAAAGAACATCGTTCCGGCAATAAGCGCACAGTCGCCGTTTCGATGGAAGTTTTCCCGTGTAGCGGGCGGGCTTGCCCGCCGCGTGTCATGGGTGTCACGGCGGGCAAGCCCGCCCGCTACACATTCACTCCACAGCCCAAGCATTCCCAACAAGAGCAGCCCTAGCGGCACGGTAACGGCGAACATTACCCACGGATAATGCCAGGGGACGTCGCGGTCGGCCCAAATTTGTCCCCAGTAAAAGACGTTCAACGACAGGCGGTCGGCGCCGCTGGCCAAATATTGCTGAAAACGTCCCAGGGGGTCAAGCCACAACCAAGGCCAGCCGACGAAGAATGTTGCCGCGCCGGCCGCAAACCACGCCGCTAAAGGCCAAACAACCCGTCGGCGAAGCCGCCAAAACAACCAGACAATCACCGGCGGGGCCAACAACAGGCCGTGCAACCGAATGAGCATGGCCGCGCCCCACACCACTCCGGCCAGGGCGAAATGCCAGGTCTTTCCGCTTCGGGAGGCTTCGGCCACGGCCAATACCGCGGCCACGAAAAACAGTGTGGTCGGCATGTCGAGCGCCGCGAAGTGGGCGTGGCCGAACAAACGGGGCGTAAGCGCCACGGCCGCCGCGGCAACCGTGCCGGCCAATGCCCCTTCACGCCGCGAAGTCCACGTTCCCACCATCAGAATCAGCAGGGCGAAGGCCGCCGCCGGGGCGAAACGCGCGGCCGGAATCGAAAACGCCAACGGATCGTCGGGCGCGGGATCGAACAGGTAGTTGGTCCATCCGAGAATCCAGTAGCCCAGCGGCGCTTGGACCGGCGGACCGTCGAGGGGCCAGTCGAAGTTCCGCTCGATGTTGTTCGGCAGGAAGAAAGCCGGTCCCTGCCGCCGCAGTGCGGTGACGAGCCGCTTGCCCTGGAAAACGTGATACGGTTCGTCGCAGGTCACGCCCGGCCCGTTGCCGTCCGGCGCGATAGTTGTCAGCACGGCCGCCAGCGCGGCCAAGGCGATCAGCAGGGGACCGATGAGCTTCGAGGACATTGTGGCATCCAGAAAACGCGACGGATGGCATCCGTGGGAAACGGCGGGGCTTGTATTGTGAAAAACAGATTGGCGATCTGTTCTACGGTGCATGCCACGCCGCTAAACGGTCTACGGCAAATGCTCCAAGTCGTTGACGTCCTTCGACCTGCCAATCGCTCGTTTGTTGGCCTTTAGCCGATCCAAGCTAATCAAGTTGACCTGGATCCCGTCGATCAGGTCCACGGTCCGTTCCGCGTAGCATTGCGTGAAATCAACTCCTGAAGCGCTTGTCAACAAGTCGATGCGCAACGGCGGCGCGCCCATTCGGACCACCCGATCCCGTTGCAGGAAAAGGTCCGGTTGGACCGACTCGGCGGCGAAACCGAACTTCTCGAGCGCGGCCGCCAGCGCCGTGGCGTTTTCGCGCGTGGCGGAGACCCAAACATCCATGTCGCCGGTTGCGCGCGGATAGCCGTGGTATCCCACGGCGTAGCCGCCGACAAGCAGATACTCAACGCGTTCCGAGTTGAGCAACTGCAAGAACTCTTTGAAGTCGGGAGGAAGCAGGATCGTAGCCATAGTTGACCGCGCGCAGGAATTCCATTGCCGCCAGCCGTTCGCGTGGGGTTTTGGAGAGCCAAAACGCCCGTTCGTCGGACTCGTCGCCCAACGAGGTCACGGAAAGGACGGACTTGTCCATCCCCGCAAATTGCGAAAAAATGCTCATCGCCCGTGATTCTATCGCGCCGTTCGGGGCAGGTCAACGATTAGTCTTGCTAACCCGGCGACGCAAGTCCCAAGAAAAAATTATCCGTCGCGGGGGGTCCGACCGCGACGGGTTAGGTGAATCGGCGATCTATGTTAATTGCCGCACTAGGGGACGCAATAGTCCGGCACGGCTCAAACAAGCTCTTTTTTCGCTCCGATCAGCGTCCGCAGCCTCTCGGCCAGCAGGGCGGCGTCGAACGGCTTCTTGAACGTTTCGTTGATGGCCGAACGGTCGAAGCTCAGGGAACTGCCGTCGTCGGGCAACAACGCGATGAGGATCACCTCGGAGAATTCGCTGTTGCGCCGGAGGTTTTGGCAGATCTGAAGCGCTTCGGTGCGCCCGATCGAGAAGTCGACGATAATGCAGTCCGGATGGAAGCTCTCGGCTTGAATGCCGGCGTCGAAACCGCTCGCGGCCACTGCTGCCTTGAACGAGCGTTCCAAGGGCAGTTCCCGCTTGAGGTTCTCGATCAATACTTGGTCCTGGGCTACAATCAGAACCTTGGCCAAGGCTTCGTCTTCCAGGTCGCCAAGGGGCATCCCGTGTTCCTTGAGGAACTTAATCAGATACTCTCGGGGAATGCGCCTGTCTTGCGAACCAGGAATGCGATAACCCTTCAGCCGGCCCGAGTCAAACCACTTGCTGACGGTGCGCGGGGCCACCTTACATATTTTGGCGACCTGACCAGTTGTGAAGACCTTCATCGCAGGCTCTCCAATATACAATTCACGTTGGTTTAAGTTGTTTCTCGGCTGGACGGACGTCCCGCCGAGCGCAGTTGGCCCCTTTAATAACCCGCGGATCTGCTCCCGTTTCGCGCTCCATCGTTACGGCTGCATATATGCAACCGGTAATCCGTGGGTATCTGGGTCGGGGCCTTTTCGTCATTCGCTCCGTTTGCTTGGCCGTGGTTCAGGTCCTTCTGATCCGCGCCGCACTTACTACATCGGCAACCGAGGCAACCGGAAGCCAGGGAAAATCCGTAAAATAGGGAAGGTGTGTTTTGACCAACCTATTTCCATTCATTCCGACTCTTGGCACATATTTCCCGGTGAACCGTCACTCTATTGGGAGGAGAGACGAGCAGACCATGCCGCTATGGAGAGACTACGGCGTTCGGTCAAGGCATGGCCTTCAAGGCAGGTTCCCCCCCTGCGGCCTTTTTCCGTGCTCGACGGCAGTCGTGCAATAACTCCGCCGCGGAACAAGGCTTCCGTTGGATTACTTCGATCCCGGCAGGGCTGCGACTTTAGAAACTTTTGCCGGTCGTAGCGGACAATCCGATATTTTCGGCCTTGCCGGCCATGCCGGACATCGGACTTTCTCGGATCATAATGGTGTAACCCATTAAGCTGGTTTCACTTCTGTTTGAGGATCGCGCGGACTTTGCGGCTTGGGTAAACCTTGCGAGAAGAAGCGAACTTTTCGATGTCAACGCGGTACGGTTGCCGGCGCGCCGGTCAAAGAGGCTTATGCCGGCTGCTTGTGATTCGTGCCGGCCAGCACTATCTCGGCTATCCTTTTCGACTCGGTTGCCGTCAGTTCCGGGTAAAACGGCAAGAATATAATGTTGGCCAATAATTGCTCGGCGACGACGGCCCTCGATGAAGGTCGGTCGCCGGGCGGCGGAACCACGCACAAACTCTGCCCTTGAGTGGCGTCGAAGCCGGCCCGCACGAGATGTTCCATCAGACACTTCGGGGCGTCGACGACCACGGGGAATACCCAGTAGGTGTGTGGAACCGTATCCGCGCCGGGGCAGGAGACGCTCTTTTTCAGCAGGTTTGCCAGCGTTCTTCCCTTTTCCGTGTGCCGCTGCCAGCGGCGGACGTTGTAGTTCCGCAAACGACGCTCGAGCACGGCCAGCAACGGCGCGCTGGGTTGCCGACGAATCTGAGTCAAAAGGGCATCGCCGGGAAAACCTCGGGCGGCACGATTGACCCACCGGTCGTAATCGAAGCCGATCGCGCGGCAGGCGTGGGCGAACGCCCCGCAGATCGGCCGGCACGCCAACAGCTTCATGCCCGCGTACTTAATCAAGCGTTGGAGGTAGCGCCAGCGCGACTGGAGCGGATATGTCGTTTGGCGTTGCCGCATCCGTTCGAGCACGCTTTCGTCTCGCACCCGCAGCACCGCCCCGCCCAACGCCGTGCTGCTCTTGATCACGCCGAAGCTGAACATGCTTGCGTCGGCCCTGGGATGCCCTTGGTACGTCGTGCCGGCGAACGCCTGGGCACAATCCTCGAACACCAACAGCCCGTGGCGTTGGGCCAAATCAAGAATCGGTTCCATGTCCACGCGGCCGCCGAACAGATGCGCCACGAGAATGGCTTTGGTGGCCGGATTGATGGCCCGTCGCCATTGGTCGATGCTCGGCGCCGTCGCTTCCGGCGCGAGATCGACCGGCGCGGGCACTAGCCCGTGGTGCTCGACGATCCGTATCACGTCGGGAATGGTGATCGCCGAGACCAACACCTCGCTGCCGCGCGGCAGGACCAATGCGCCAAGCAGCAGATCGAGCCCGCTGCGCACGGACAGGCATGCCAGCGTCTGCTCGGCGGCGGGCCAAAGCGCCTCCACTCGGCGGCAAACCGAAGCCGGGACCGGCGGAAAACAGACGTGAAAGACGCCCGCCAACAAGTCTTTCCAGCCAATATCGAGTCTCTTGCGCGACCACATGGGATACTATCCCGCGTCTTGCCGTATTGTCGGGCGACAACCAATGCGACTTTATAACGCTTTGGTTCCCCCGTCAATGCTCGCGATTGCAGGAGGCGACTCCAGTCGCCGATTATCTGGAGTTTTCGCATCGCTATTGGTGTCTAGAGACGCCTCCAACAACAGGTGGTCAAAGTCCATCGCGGCAACCGCGATCCGCGGCACCGATTGACAACCCCCGTTTCCGCGGTTATTGTTGCAAAAGAGCGTGTAGCGCCGTCGCAATGTGTTCGACCCCGGATTGTGGTATGCCGGCCGATTTTCCCAACACTTCCGATATTCAAGATTCCTTATTGGAGAAGTTGCAACGGCGGATTGGGTACGAGTTCAAGGACAAGGCGTTGCTCCTCTCGGCGCTGACCCACGCCTCTGGGGCGGAACACCGTCTGGCGTCCAATGAGCGTCTGGAGTTTCTCGGAGACGCCATTCTTGGGGCCGTGGTCTGCGAAATTCTTTTCCAACAGTTCCCAGACGACCTCGAAGGAGAACTGACCCGGCTCAAATCCATCGTCGTCAGCCGGCAGACCTGCACGAAGCTCAGCGAGGCTTTGGGGATGCAGGAGTTTTTGATCTTGGGCAAGGGAATGACGACGCACCCGAGCATCCCGCCGTCGTTGTTGGCCGACGTGTTCGAGTCGTTGGTCGCGGCAATCTATCTCGACGGAGGGGACCAGGCCGCACGGCGGTTCATCTCCGAAGCAATGGGGCCGGAAATCGAATTGGCCGCCGAAGGGGAAATCGGCAACAACTACAAGTCGCTCTTGCAGCAGCTTGCCCAAAGGGAGCACGGCACCACGCCCACCTACCAGTTGCTCGACGAGAAAGGCCCCGACCACAGCAAGTGCTTCAAGGTGGCGGCCCAAATCGGCGCCCACCGTTACCAACCGGCCTGGGGGCGCAACAAGAAGGAGGCCGAGCAGCGTGCCGCCCGAAACGCCCTGAGCCAGTTGGACGGACAGACCCCGCCGTATCCCTCGGAGTAGCGGCGCCGCGGAAACGGCTACAAGAAAATAGAAACGCCCGGTCAGCCGTGCCGGGCGCTTCTTTCTCGTCGTAGCAGTCTGGAAGACTAGGAAGCGGTGTATTGCGGAGCGGCAATGCCGCCCGGTGCATTACTTCTTCTTCCGGACCACTCTTTTCTTGGCCACCTTCTTCTTGGCGACCTTCTTGACCGGATTCTCGGCCACCTTCTTCTCGGCCACCTTCTTCTTGGCGACCTTCTTCTTGGCCACCTTCTTCTTGGCCGGCTTCTTAGCGACCTTCTTGGCCGGCTTCTTCACGGCCTTCTTAACTGTCTTCTTGGCCACCTCACGTCCTCCTAACTAACATGCGGGCAAGAGCCGAACCGCCACGCGGGCTGGGGCCGATGTGCGACGGGCTTCTTGCCACAGAAACAACACAACGAACTTCTCGACATCCTGTCGCCGACGCTCCACGCGCTGCAACAAGCCGTCGTTCGTTTCCATCCTTTGTATGACGTTTCACCAACTATCAAGTACTTCAACTTTTTATGATCGTAACTATTTCCAAAATCTTTGCAAGTACAATTATTGAATTAGATGAAGATTTTTCTCCGAATTCCATCGCCGTTCAACCGTCGCGGCGAGTCGGCGCGCCGTCGTACGTCGCTCGTGCCGACCGATCGATCGCGCAAATGACGCGTCCAGCAGCTTTGCCCCGTCGTCGTCGATTTCGATCTCCTCGGTGCGTCAATCCATCGCGCGCAGTCAACCGACAACGCAGCTGTCGCGGCATCGCCGAGCACGCGCATCCGGCCGAATTGCATTTGCCGGAAACGGACGCATCCGCAGTTGTTCCCGCGCGGCCGGACAGAAAAAACTTCGCCGCGAATTATCTAACGCACGGGTCGGTTCTTCGACGGAAGCGGGGCCGGCATGTAACCCGCAACATATTGCCACACAACAGGTTGCGAACAAATGTGCTGCTGGAAGGCAGCGACGCCGGCCGGCCGACATCAACGGAAAACGCCGATGTAATCTCAATGTTCCACGCCCCAATTGCTCGGTGTTTTCGGATGCCCGCGCGAACAAGAAGACGGCTCTCCGAATACGCGCAACGGCATTGGCCGTCTCTTCGTTGCGGCGTCGCAATGGACCCGATGAATCGGTATCCACTCGCCGTCCGCCGGCCACCGGTTGCCGCTGGGAAACGGCGGTTCAAGTCATGTCAAGATTGCGTTGCAGCCATAAGAGCAGGGGGCAATCAGAGTAAAGATTCCGGCGAGAGGCGTAATTGGGGAAAAAATTCCGCCGACGCGAAATTTTATCGCCAAAAAACCGCGCGAAGGTCCAACTACGGCTGTCTTCCCGCTACCAAGAGCGTCCGCAACAGAAAAAATATGGGTTCGACCGGCCGAACATCGTCTCAATAAAACGTTGAATGAAGCCGTCGCGGCCGGTGGCTTTCGCAGTGTACTATCCGCGTAGATCGTGGTGAGTATTCTTTCGATTTCACACTCAGTCCGCCAAATCAGCGTGCGCATTCCAATCCACAAATCCGCCGCCGATACTTCCTCCTGTTTAGCAGGGTTCACTAGATTCACACATTATTGTCTCCCGCTCCAAGGAATTGTGTTCAACAATTGGATTTTTCCACTTCGTATTGATGTGTTGCGGGAGGGAACAGTCTCCGCGAATGTACGGAAGGTACGGAGAAACGCTTCCTTGTATCAACCTTTGATGATAAACGGAGCATCTTCAGTTCAGAATGTCGCGAAGGAACTCGACGCTCTTGCGGATGTTGTCGTCGGCCCCGTAACATTCGATCGAGATTACGCCGCTCCAGTCGGTTTGGCGGAGGTAAGCGATGCATTTATTGATGTTCTCGGCGTTTACGCCGCCGCCGATCGGCACCTCGCTACAGGCGATGCCCGTTTCCTCGCCGCGCACGGCGGCCGCCAGCGCCGGACTGACGTCCTTGACGTGGGCGTGGGAAAGGTACTTGCGGAAACGCTTCAGGTATTCCAACGGGTCGAGGCCGGAGATGAACGAGTTGCCGGTGTCGAAGTTGAAACGAAGGTACTCGGAGTCAAAATAGGTAAACAACCGCTCCATGAAATCCCCGTCGGTCGTGTACGGCCCGTGCGGCTCGACGTTGATGATTACCCCGTAGTCCTCGGCCCAGGGTAGACACTGGCGATAGTTGTCGCAGGTGATGCGGAAGACCTCGTCCTTGTCGAGCCCCTCGATCTCGAACGCCCCATCGACCGTATCGACCATCGGGCAGCCGAGTTCGGCCGCGAAGCGGATCGACTGCTGCACGTACTGCACGCCGAACGTCGATCCGTCCGGTCCCATGAGCGGATATGAGCCGTCGATCTGCGAGATCTGCAACCCCTTCTGGTCGCAGTAGCGGCGCAGCGCTCGGGGGTTCGACTGGAGCGAGATGCCCGGTTCGTAGCCCATCGCTTGAATGAAATACTGTCCGTGGATGGCGGCGAACTCGAGGTGCTTGATGCCGTATTTGACGGCCGTTTCGGCGGCGGTGCGGAAGTTGCCGCTGAGCGGACGCCAGTTGTCGGTGTGAATTCCAAGTTCGATCATTCCGTGGTTCTCCTTGTTCAAAGTGAGATGTTACTGTTGCGGAGGGTGGCACGTCCCTGAGCACAGCAAAGGACGTGGTTCGGCCGTCCGCCACGCCCTTCGTCCCTCAGGGTGTGCCACCCAAATTCTCTTTTTTACAGGCCCTAAATCTTGAACTCCGTCAGTCCCGGCATGGGTACCGGATACCAGCCGTTTTCGTCCGGTTCGACCGGCGGCGCCATGTCGAGACGCACGTCCTCGACCCTTGGTTTTAAGATGAAGTCGGATTCGGCGACCTGGTCCCAAGTCAGTTCCTTTTCGCAAGCATTTTTCGCCGGCTGTGGACGCGGTCGAGGAAGATGTCGGCCATGGCCGTCAAGCGAACGCCGGGGTCTGCGTTCATGGCGTTGACCGCGGCGCCGGGGCCCCGGCCGCCGCAGCCGATCAGGCCGATTCGCAAAACGTCGCTGCCCGAGACGTTCGCGCCCCGTGCAAGAGATAGTCCGCCGAAGGTTGCCGCTCCGCCGGCAGCCATCGAGGTCTTCAGAAAATCGCGCCGTGTGGGAACGGACTTGGGTTGTTTCGGTTCGGTTGACATGGCGGGGGCTCCTGGGGCGTGAAAATGTATGTGGAGAAAGTAGGGTGGGACAAGCGGAGCGCGGTCCCACCATGCGTTTTCATATTTTTCAAGATTCTCTCCCGGTGGGACCGCGCTACGCTTGTCCCACCCTACGATCTTTGCGGTTCCTGCCGGCTCCGGCTACCGATAAACCTCACGCCGATGGCCGATTCGTACGACGAGCACAACGAGGCGTTCGTCTTCCACGCGGTATAGGATTCGATAGTCTCCCACGCGTACTCGCATCAGTCCGTCCCGATCGCGCAGTTTTTTTGCGTCCGGCGGACGTGGATTCAGGCCAAGCCCCAGCAATTTGGCGTCCACCCTCTTCAAAATGGTCCGCGGAAGTGATTTGAGATTGCGTCTCGCGGCGGCCGTCAACACGATCTCATAGGTCGTCGCCATTTACAGGCCCAATTCACGGCGAACTTGCACATAAGGGATGCGTTCATCCGATTCGGCCAAAGCGGCGTCGGCCGCTTTGATGTCGCGCTGGTCTTCCAGCGCTTCGAGGGTTGCCAAATCTTCGATCGGGACGATGGCCACCACGTCCTTTCCAGAACGGCGGACAAGAATGCGTTCCCCCTTGTAGGCCACGCGGCTGATGGCCTCGGAAAGGTTGTCCCTGATTTCCGTGATGTTCAGAGTAGTCACGAGCGTAATCCTTGTGGAAATCGTACTTTCGTACGCTTTGTACGATTTTACAGTACCTTCCGGCCAATGTCAAGCCCTTGCCCGTTACTTGTCCTCTTCCAACCTGCGAAGATATTCCTTTGCCGCATTGCGGATATTCTCCTTCGGGTGTTCTTCGGCAATTTTCCGCAAACCAACGGCGTCTTTCAGGTCCAGCAATATTAACGCGGCTCTCCGTTGGATATGCGGGTCATTATGAGTCCAGGCAACCGTTCGCACTTCTTCTTGGAGATTGGACCAATGCCACGGACCAATCAAGAATAGCGCGCTTTCGACGGTTTTTTTGTTGTCTGAGGCCAATGCTTCCTTTAGATACGGTTCTGCATCGTTTCGATAATGATTTTGCAGGACCCCAGCCGCATAAACGCTTACGACCTCGTCCTGATCGCCAACAAATTCGATAATGGCAGGAATGGCTTTGGAGATTGGTTCTTTCGTCAGCTTGTATATTTTCCAGCATTGGGGGCTCGTTCTTGTTCTAGCGAAGAAATCGGATGGCATATCAGTGCTGAACTGAGCAAAATCATACTGAGTTTTCAGGCTAGAAATGCTGACAACGCCGTTCAGTAGGACATGAGCGAGCATCAACGGAATAATGCTCCGAAACCTGATCCGCCAGGCTCCTAGAATCAAGCCGTAGAAGAAGGTTGCAATTACAACTTGATAACCCCCGGCGTGAAAATAAAATTGCGTCCTAGGAAGATGTGCGAGAGCGAAAAGAAGTGATTGAATCAACAGTGCGACGCCCGAGTGCATGATTTTTCGCAACTGTTCGAGCAGATAGCTCCGGAAGAAAATTTCTTCCGCGATAGGGAAAAGCAAAACCAGGGTGATTCCATGAATAAAAACGGCGGTGTATGAGATGTCTGGAGTAAAACTTGGCATCTGAACAGGAGGCGTGTACTTCAACGGCAGGAAGTCCACTAATAATTTCGAGAGCGCTGCGCCGACGAACATAAGGACGACCAAAGCCTATGAACCATACCCAATGAGTCCATTTCGAGGGAAACCATTGTACGTCGAAGCCGGCGGCAGTGGGTGCAATTTTTACCAGCACAAAAGGCAAAATGCCCATCAAACCGCATGACAGGAACATTCTGGGATAAAACCAGTCCCCTAAAGCCGGGAATAATGGCAGGTACAGCGGGAATTGTGTAACAATGATCGCTGCGATCAACGTGCCCAGAACGGGGCCTCGGCGTTGAAGAACCTTTCCGTGGTCGTCAAGCATGGTCATCCCCGTCTGAGGTGATTTATGGCCGGCGATACAGCCCGTGCGTCTCGATGTACTTCTCCACCGCCGGAGGAACGCGGTAGCGGATGCTTTGACCTTGCCGTGCGCGGCGGCGCAGATCGCTGGCGCTGATGTCGATCCGGGGCATCTCGACTTGATGACGACGGATCAACTCGATCCGCTCCTCACTCGCAACGCCGCGGAGGCACTCGAAATCGACCGGCCCGGCGCCGGGACGGCAAGCCGCCACCGGAACAGCCAGCTCGCAGACCCTCGAGGCGTCGCGCCATTGGGGAAGGTCCAACAGCATGTCGGCCCCCATCAGGAAAAACAGTTTGCGGCCCGGGTCTTCCGCGTGAAAGTGGGCCAGTGTATCGACCGAATAGTGTACCCCGCCCCGTTCGATCTCGTGGCGGCAGACCGAGAAGGCCGGATTGCCGGCCGTGGCCAGTTCCAACATCTCGACGCGATGTTCGGCCGCGGTTGGTTGCCGGTCCTGCTTGTGCGGCGGAGTGGCGGTCGGAAGAAACCAGACCTCATCCAGCCGGCACTGCTCGCGGCAACATTCCGCCAGCAGAAGGTGTCCGTAGTGGATCGGGTCAAATGTGCCGCCGAATAAGCCGATGCGCATTGTCAGTTTTCAGTTTTCAGTTTTCAGTTTTCAGTGGAGAGTGAACCACCCACCCCTGGACACGCCGCGTGGACGCGGCGGCTAAACTTCCGTCCCCCGTCCCCCGTCCCCCGTCCCCCGTCCCCCTATAGTCCCAGCACGTCGTTCATATCGTACAAGCCGGGTTTCTTGCCGACGAGAAACTTCGCGGCGGCCAACGCGCCGGCGGCGTAGCAGTCGCGGTTGGTGGCGCGGACGGACAACTCGATCGTCTCGCCCAACATGCCGAAGAGGATGGCGTGCTCTCCGGGGTTGTCGCCGATGCGGACGGCGTGATAGCCGATCTCCCGCTGCGGCCTCTTGCCGGGGTGGCCCTCGCGCCCGTGCCGATGTTCGGTCTGCCCCATCTCGGCGGCAATGATCCGGCCGAACTTCAAGGCCGTGCCGCTGGGCGAGTCCTCCTTGAAGCGGTGGTGCCGCTCGATGATTTCCACGTCGGCGTCGCGGTCCTTCAGCGCGCGGGCCGCCATTTCCGTCAGCTTCATCGTCAGATTGACCGCCAGGCTCATGTTGGGCGACCAGAGCAGCGGAATCTCTTCGGCGGCGGCGCGGAGCTTTTCGGTTTGCGACTCGTCAAAACCGGTGGTGGCCGAGACCAGCGGAATCTTCTTTTGCCGGCAGAGGTCGATGATTTTTTCACCGGCCACGGGCAGCGAGAAGTCTACAACCACTTCGACGTCCGCGTCGAGGCTTGCCCCGAGCGGCGCGCCGATCGGTTCGACGCCCGCAACCGTTCCGGCGTCTTCGCCTAGCCGCGGATGATCGGGCGCGTCGATGGCGGCGGCGATGGAAAGCTGTGGATCGGCCGCGGCCAGGGCGACCAATCGTCGTCCCATCCGTCCAGCGGCCCCGTGGATTGCAATGCGAAGTGGCATAAGTAGTGGATAGTGCAGAGAGAATATGGATAGTCAAATCGGGCGAAACTGCAATCTAGGCGAATTATTTTGTTCGATCAAGTCCCGCGTTGCCCCGCTGCCGGTGGGGTGATGTTCCGGAAAACGGAGTTTCCCATAGGCCAAAAAGTTCACTTCCCCCCCTCCGGCAGGAGCGGTAAGTTTGACAACCATTTTTCGCCAGCTTAGAATGATAGGTCTGTGGGAATCGAGAATCAGGTACACTGAGCAAGTCTCACGTGGAAAGGGATCCGATGAAGAATACAGAAATGCAGGCCTACAGAGGTGTTCTTCTTACCCTGCGGGCACGGCTCCGCGGCGACGTCAATCATTTGGCCGACGCCGCATTGAAGAAGAGCCGCAGCGAGGCCAACGGGGACTTATCGAGTATGCCGATCCACATGGCCGACCTCGGCAGCGATAATTTCGAGCAGGAGTTCACCCTTAGCCTGATGGAAAACGAGGGTGGAACGCTGGCCCAAATCGAAACCTCCCTCGAACGGATCGAAGAGGGGATTTACGGCCAGTGCGAGGAATGCGGCGCCAGGATCCCGAAGAACCGGCTGAAAGCCATTCCTTACACCGTCTTGTGTATCCGCTGCGCCGAACAGCAGGAACAACGGCTTTGAATAAAGCGATCCCGCTTAGCCGTTATATTGTCTTCTTCACCCTGGCGGTCGGCATCTGCGCGGCCGATCTGGCCACTAAATCATTGGCGTTCGCGCGGCTTGGCATGCCCGGACCGGACAGCAAAATCTGGTGGCTTTGGAAAGGCGTGTTCGGCTTCCAAACCAGTCTGAACACCGGCGGGCTGTTCGGCCTGGGACAAGGCTTTGCGTTGCTGCTGGCCGCGATGTCGATTTGCGCGGCGGTGGGCATCGTCGTGTGGCTCTTTCCAGTTGGCGCGGCCAGGGATCGGGTCTTGACGATTGCCTTGGGGTTGGTCGCTGCCGGCATTTTCGGCAATCTCTACGATCGGCTGGGACTGCCCGGTCTTAAGTGGCCCGTCGGTTATCCCGACCAGCAACCCGGCGATACCGTGTACGCCGTGCGCGATTTTATCTTGATGATCGAGATCGGCCGTTGGCACTGGCCAAACTACAATCTCGCCGATTGCTCTTTGGTCTGCGGCGCCGCGCTGCTGGTCTGGCATACGCTGTTCGCCAAGGGAGAGGGGGGGATGATGAATGTAGAATGATGAATGTAGAATGATGAACTGACGGCACGCAGCCAATTCCTGGTTCCCACGCTCCGCGTGGGAACCCACTCGTTCCGACGCTCCGCGTCGGTGGCGGGGGCGACGCAGAGCGTCGCGGGCGGTGCGTTCCCACGGAGGACCGTGGGAACGAGGAAATGTAGAATGAATGTAGAATGATGAACTGACGGCATGCAGCCAATAATGTCAGGCAGACTGGAAACTCCACATTCATAATACGGTATTTTTCATTCCCCTCTCTCCCCGCCCCCACCTTGTCCCCCCCCGCGAAAACCCCTTTCCACCCTCGCAACTCACCCTCCTATTGACCCGTGCAAAGCTACTTGATATACTTCCCTCCAGTACACAATACAACGATTGGCAGGGGAGTATTCTTTCGCTAATGAAGCTATCTCGCACCGTGTCGTATGCCCTGCATGCAACCATGCAATTGGCCCGGTCGGAGTCGGGGGGAGCGCCCGTTCCATGCAGCCGTTTGGCGGCGGAGGGGGGAATGCCCGAACGCTTCCTGCTGCAAATCCTGCGCAACCTGGTTTCCCACGGAATCCTGGAATCGACTCGCGGCGTCGAAGGGGGATACTCCCTCGGAAGAAGTCCGAAGGACATCTCCTTGCTCGATCTGATCGAGGCCGTCGGCGGTCCCGTGGTTTCCACCTTGCCGATCCACGACGGATTACCCGCGGAATTGAAGTTGAAGCTGGAACGCACGTTTTCGGGCGTTGCCGAGTACACCCGCCAGGAGCTTCGGGCAGTCACGTTGGCCCACTTGATTCCGGTGGAAGATGGTCGTGTTGCGGATGGCGACGGTCAACAATTATAACGATCACTCTTTTTCCTCAAGAGCAGACGAGGCCCAATCGCCGATGCGTTCGATGCAACGTTTGGCCCATTGTCGGTCGAATGGTTGTGCGGCGTCGTCGGGAACGGGAAACAGGTCGTAGCGAAACTCGACCGCGAAGGGTGTCAAGGCCACCGCTTCGGATAGCTCCGGCGGATATGAAATGCCGGAATCCTGCAAGAGGGCAACTAATTCCCCCAGTTGATGAGTCCGTCTACAAGCGATTCCGCGATGGGCAAGGACGGCCTTGGTCATTTTTTCCACGGCTTGCTGGGCGTGGAAACCGATTGCTTCGTCCGGGGCCGATTGATCCTCCAAGAGTCGATTCATTACATACTCGTCTTGCTTTGCTTTCCGCAAGAGGAGTTGAGCGAGCTTAGCGGACTGCATCAAAGACCCTCCCCTCTTTGGCGGCTTCATAGAGGACGGTACCCGGCGTGTCGCGCCACTCCTCGAAGAGGGCTTCCGTGGTCACCAACACGTCGGCCGGTACGCGCAACGGTTGCAACACTTCCCGCAGGCGAACCATCTCCTCGCGGTATGCTTTTACTTCCGGCTCGATTACGAGGAAATCCAGATCGCTTTCCGGTCCCGCATCGCCCCGTGCATGAGAACCGAACAACAGTACTTTCGATCCGGCCGGCGCGGCTTCGAGGATCAAATCGACGGCTCTTTCGATGATGGTCGAGTCCATAAAGTGAGTATAGAGAGCGTCGCGGAAAGCGTCAACGCCGCAGGGGATGCTTGAGCACCGGCTCGAGCTTTTTATCCCGCCTTTTTATGCGGAATCGCCTTCGACGAGGGGGAGAGATCGAAGTGGGGAGCGGGCAGAATATGGCCGTGGGATTTGGCCAGCGGGCCGGCAGGGCCGTTTAGAGTGCCGTTCCAGCCATGGGCGTCGATGCGGGCGAGTATCTGACCGGCCACCGATAGGGCGTCGCGGCCCGCCTCGCCACAGACCAACGGCCGCCGGCCCGTGCGGATCGATTCGACGAAATCGTCCTGCTCCAAGACCAAGGCGTCGACCGCGTCGAAGCTCTTTGTTTCCCGGGGCAGATGCTCCTCGGCAAAATGGACGCGGTAGTGTTCGACCTCCTCGGGCGTCAGCCGGTCCACGTCGAACCGACGACGACGGAGAGTTTCGCTGGGGCGGACAAACTTAACGCCGCGGGCGGCGAAGTCGATGCCCATGAAACCGGCGGCGGACCAGACCTGCATCCGACGCACTTGTTCGTCGCTGACCCGAGAGGCGGAAAGCGCGGCCACGCAGCCGCACTCGAACTCCAGCCGGGCGTTGGCCACGTCCTCGTGCCCGCCGAGAACCGAAAAGCCCAGGGCATCGACCTTGCGCAGCGGGCCGCGGACCATCGACAATACCAGGTCGATGTCGTGAATCATCACGTCGAGCACCACGCCCACGTCGGTCGAGCGGAAGGTGAATCCGCTGGTGCGGACGGTTTCGATGTATTTCGGTTCGGAGACCTCTTCCGCAGCGGCGCGAAACGCGGGATTGAACCGTTCGACGTGGCCCACCTGAAGCACGGCGTTGTTCCGCCGCGCGGCGGAGACCAGCTCATCGGCCTCGCTCCGGCTGGTGCAGAGCGGCTTTTCGACCAGCAGATGGACGCCCGCCTCGAGAAACTCGCGGGCGATTGTATAATGCAAGCACGTGGGCGCGGCAATCACGGCGGCGTCGAGCTGGTCGAGCAGACCGGCGTGGTCGGCGCGGGCCACGGCGCCGCACTCGGCGGCCACCCGGCTCCGGTTCTCCGGCGAGGGATCGACGACTGCCAGCAGTTCGACGTCGTCGCGTGCGGCGAGTTTTTGGGCGTGAAACCCGCCCAGTCTTCCGGCGCCGACGACGGCCATTCGGAGTTTTTTCATGGTTTTCAGTTGTCAGTTATCAGTTCTGCACTTTCTGAAAAAGCAGCCATAGGCCGTTTGTGACTCAAAATTGATCTTGCAATGAAAAAGGCTCTTCCATCACAGTGCGTTTTCCACGACGCAAATAATGGGAGAGCCAGGGATGGTGAAATCGAATTGGCA
>JAHIKV010000338.1 GCA_018897395.1 Planctomycetota bacterium
AGTTTGATCCATATCGCAAGTGGCTGGGTATTCCGGCCCAAGACCGGCCGCCGCACCACTACCGGCTGTTGGGAATCGAGCCGTTCGAGTCCGACCCGGAGGTGATCTGCAACGCGACGGACGCCCGGATGGCGCAGATCAAAACCTTTCAGACCGGCAGGCACTCGGACCACTCTCAACGTCTGTTGAACGAATTGGCCGCCGCCAAGGTCTGTCTGCTCAATCCGGCGAAGAAGGCGGAGTACGACCGGGGGCTTAGGGAGAAGGGAGAAGAGAGAAGAGAGAGGGGAGAGGGGAGAAAGCGAGAGGAAAACGCCCCCGGACTGCGCTCCGGGGGGGGAGGAACGGGCACTCCCGAAGTCGTTGTCCCTCCGGTGATCGTCTCCGAGAAATCGTCGTCATATCTCGCCTGCGCCCGCGGGAAACGACAGCCGACGTGGCTCATGCCCTCGATCGTGTTCGGCGTCGCGGTGTTGCTGGCCGTCGTACTGGCCCTCGCGTTCCAAGAGATCGCCGCCGACCGGCGCGGCTCGAAGCGAAGCGGGGTTGCCGAAAAAGAGCGTCCTCCGGTTCCCTCGAGGAGTCCTGCGTCGGCGCCCAAGAAAAAGCCGTCCGAGCCGCAGCCGGCCGAGTATGTTCCTCCTCTGCCGGAGCCTGAGCCGTGGGAGGAGGCGAAACCCGCGCCGCCGGAATCGCCGCCCGCCGAAGAAGAACAGCCGGAGCCGCTAAAAATCATCGAGCCGGCGCGGCCCGAACCGCCCGCGCGCAAGCCGCGCGTTTTCCGCAAGAAGCAACCCGTTCCCGACGCCGCCGCGCAGCGGAAGGCGGAGGCTGAGATCCGCTCTTTGTTTTCCAAGGAGTTCGCCGCCGCCGACAATGCCAAGCGGAAATTGGCCCTGGCCGCCACGTTGCAGAAGCAGGCCGGCGGGACCACCAACGATCCGGCGGCGCGATTCGTCCTCTTCCGGCTGGCCGGCGAGTTGGCCGCCGAAGCAGGCGATTTATCCAAGGGCTTCGCGGCTATCGACTGGCTGGCTGGATCGTATGACGTGAATCCGTTGACCATGAAGGCCGATCTGGCGGCGGCGGCAGCGCCCGGCTATCGTGCCGGAATCAACGACACAAATTCGATCGTGAACCTGTGGATTCAGACCGACACATTGATGGTGTTGGCCGATCTTGCGGCGAGGAAGGACGATTTTCCGACGGCCGTCCGGGCGGCGAAGTTGGCTGTCTCCACGGCCCGGGTCACGAAAGACGCGCAATTTCTACGCGAGACCGCGGCCCGGTTGCGCGAACTGGATTACTTGAAGTCCCGCTTCCGGCCGGTTGAGGCGGCGCTGGGAGTTCTGGCCGAAAATCCGGACGATAAGGAGTCGAACCTGACGGCGGGCAAGTGGCGATGTTTCACCACCGGCGACTGGCATCGCGGGCTGCCGCTATTGGCGAAGGGTAGCGACGCGGAATTGGCGGAGCTGGCCCGCCGCGATCTCGCCCGACCGACGGCGGTTAAGGACCGGGTGGCGATTGCCGACGCCTGGTACGACGCGGCGGCGAAGGAGTCCTCCCCGGCGAAAACAGGGTTCCAATCTCGCGCCGTGTATTGGTACGAGCAAGTATTGCCAACGCTGTCGGGGTTGGAGAAAACCAAGGTCCAAAAGCGGCTCGACGATCTGCACGAAAAGGACATTCGCGGGCCCCGGATTCGCAGCCTCGTCGTGAAAGGCAACGTGGCCTTGGCGAAAAACGGAACCACGGTCAGGGGCGTGAAAAATCACAGCGAGTGTCTTCTGGACGGCAACTCCGCCGCTCGGGAATCGGGCAACGCGGCGTTCGGGAAATGGCCCTGCCGGTGGATCATTGAATTCGACCGGGTTTACTCGCTACGGGAAATCCGGTTTCGACTGTACGATTTCGACAAACGGTTTTCCCGCTACGTTCTTTCGGTTTCCGCGGACGGCAAGCGTTATTCCGTGCTCAAGGACGCCGGCCAAGGGGCATGGGTCGGCTGGCAGCAGGTCCGTTTCTCGTCGCGTCCGGTGAAGACGATCCTGCTGGAAGGGCTTTTCAACAGCAAGACGCCTAACTTCGTTGTTACCGAACTGGAAGCGTATTGCATTCCTCCGAAAGGTCCGTGAAAGAGCCGCTTAGCCAACAAGACGTCTTTCTGCTGATCCGGCCGGCGGTGGACGCCCACACGCTGGGTATCAGCGTCGTCGGCGAATTGCTCCTCCAGTGCGGAATTCAAGTCGTCATGGCCGGGGCCGAGCTTTGCGAAGCCGTATCCAATCCGGCGGACCCCAAGAATTGGCGGCTGCTGGAGGAAACGATCCGGCGGCGGCGGGTAACGCAACTGGGGTTCAGCTACCGGCTCGATCCCCGCGAAGGCGCCGCGATGTTCGGCCGCCTGATGCGCCAATTGCGGACCCGATCGCTTCTGGCCGTCGATGGGGGGCCGCTGAAAGCGATCTTTTTCGCCGGCCTGCCGAAAACGTGCGAGTTGGTCAAGCAAGAGCACGGGGAACTGGTCGAGGTGTTCTACGGCGACGAGACGCCCGGCGAAACGCTGCGCAAGTTGGGCGTGCCGCCGGCGCTGCACCCGGCCGAATTTCTCGAGGACGTCGCTTACGACAACGACCGGCTGGCCTTCGGCCGAGACCTGTTGCGATCCGGTCGCCACTTGACCGTGGCGCCGGTCGATCGGTTGGGGTACGAGGGATTTGGGACCCGCGCGGACCGTCTGGTTAGCCGTCTGCGGCACGCCGCGCGGCGCGGTCAGCCACCCTTGATGCGCGCCCACGTCGGCCCGTATCATCCCGATCCGGTCGAGTCGGTGCGTCAGTTCCTCGATTGGACGCGCACCTTGGCGACGACCGGTTTCCTCGACGTTCTCTCCATCGGCACGTCGCAACTAACGCAGTCGCACTTTGGCGAGGACTGGGCTGGCCGGCCGAACGGCGGCGGAGTTCAGATCAATTCGCCCGACGAATTTCGCGCGGTGTGGGACGCCGCCAGGCCCATGCTGGTGCGGACCTACGCGGGCACGAAAAACATGCCGCAACTGGCCCGCATGTACGAGGATACCATCTCCATCGCCTGGCACACGTTTTCGTTCTGGTGGTTCTGCAAGATCGACGGCCGGGGGCCGAACACGGTCCGCCGGAACCTCGATGAACACCTCGATACGTTGCGGTTCGTGGCCCGGTCGGGCAAACCGTTCGAGCCGAATATCCCGCACCATTTCGCGTTTCGCGGCGGCGACGACGAGACGTACATTCTTTCGGCGGTGCTGGCGGCGCGGACCGCCAAATCGCTCGGCGTCCGCTGGCTGGTGCTGCAAAACATGCTTAACACGCCCAAGGCCACTTACGGAATCGCCGACCTGGCGAAGTCGCGGGCAATGCTGGCGCTGGCGCGCGAGTTGGAGGACAAGAACTTCCGCGTGTTCCTTCAGCCGCGCGCCGGTCTGGACTATTTCTCGCACGACACGGAAAAGGCCAAGGCTCAACTGGCCGCCGTCGGCGCCTTGATGGACGACATCGAGCCGCACGACGCGAACAGCCCGCCGATTATTCACGTGGTGAGTTACTCGGAGGGTTCGCATCTGGCCGATCCGCCGGTGGTGAACGAGAGCATCCAGATTACGCATGCGGCGATCGAGGAGTACCGCCGGCTCCGCGCGCGTGGCGACGTGGACGACATGTCGCGTCACCCGGATGTTGCTGCCCGGACCGAGGAACTGGTTTTCGGCGTGCGGACGCTGCTCGGGGCAATCGAATCGGCGATTCCGAATCCGTATTCGGCGGAGGGTTTGTATCGTATCCTTCAAGCCGGATTTTTGGCGGCGCCGAATTTATGGGAATGCCGCGACGAGTTTGCCAACGCCGTCGGCCGGCGGACGCGGTTGATCCGCGGCTCGGTCAGGGTCGTCAACGAAGCGGGCACGCCGATCCCGGCCGATCGCCGCGCCGCAGAAATCATCGATCGGTGGAAAGCGTCCCGTCCTTTGGATACTGCTCCCCTCGGAAACAATCAGTGACTATCGCCACTTCCTTTTTCAGATGGTCCGAAGGAACCGTTTAGTGAAAACACCGGTAGTCTTGTTTGGCGACCATGTCGCCGCCTACGGCGTAATCCGATCGCTGGGGCCGCTGGGTATCCCGATCTTCGTTGTCTCGCCGAAGGCCAACGGGGTGGCTTGCAGTTCGCGGTACGTCAGGAAATCGCTCGCGCTGAGCTACGATGAACCCGACTTCATCGACCGGCTGAACCAATGGATTGCATCCACGGTGGGTCAAGAGGCCGTGTTGATAGCTACCGGTATTGACGAGTATTTGGACGTGCTTTCAAAGAACCGGGATCGGCTACCGGCGGGACTGTTGCCCACTTATCCCGCATGGGAGCGGGTGGTGCTGGTGCGGGACAAACGAGAAACGTACCGGCTGTGCGAGGAGCTTGGCATCGGAATACCGAAAACGCACTATTTTCAGTCGCGCGACGATCTGGATAGGCTGCTGGCGAATGGCCTCGATATGGAACCTCCGTACCTGCTGAAGCCGCAGAAGTCGACCCAATTCCTCAAAACTCACGGCAAACGGCTCAAAGTCTGCCGCACCAGCGAGGAAATCGTCGCGAGTTTTGAGGAATATGAGGGCTCCGGCGTCGTGCTGGCCTTACAGGAACTTATTCCCGGAGGCGACGGCTGTCTGGAAAACGTTCTCGTCGTGCTGAACCGCGACGGCGACCCCCTGGGCGCGTTCATGAACAGAAAACGACGGACCGCGCGAGGAATGGGCAGCTGCACGATGATGGAGACATCCTGGTCGCAAGCGGTGTTGAACGACAGTATCCGCCTGCTGAAACGCATCGGCTACTACGGTTACGCCAACCCGGAGTTCAAAGTCGATCCGCGGGACGGCGTTCCGAAACTGATGGAGATCAACGGGCGCGTAACGCTTTCAAACAGCCACGCCTTGCGTTGCGGGATCAATCTTCCCCACCTCATGTACCGCGAGGCGGTTGAAGGACCGTTGCCGGGAGTCGCGGAGTTTTCGCGGACCTATGGAAACAACATCGTCTGGTGGAACCCTATCGGCGATGCGATAACCCTCGGTCACTCGTTGTGCGAGGGGTCGTTGAAGGTTCGGCCGCTGCTGAGCAGCTTTCGCATCCGCGGCTGCGTCATGGAGCCGTTCAACCGGCGCGATCCCGGTCCCGGTTTGAGGGTCTTCAGGCAACTATTTTCGCTGCTTTGGCGGCGCATCACCGGCAGGGGTCCAAAGGTCTAATGTCGAAATCGTTTGGCATCGTCGGCGCAGGGCCAGCCGCACTTTCGATGGCCTGCCATCTTTCGCTTTTGGGTAACCGGGTTGCCATCTACACGCCCTTCAAACACGAGGTCGATCGATTGAATTCCTGGGGTGCCGTGAGATCGTCCGGCGCGATTGAAACGGTAGCCAAGCCGGCCTTCGTGACCGGCGACATCGAGCAGCTAGTCTCCTTCGCCGAAGCGATATTCGTCCTGGTTCCGGCCCATTGCCATCGGGACGTGGCCGTCGCAATGGCGCCTTACGTAAAACCGTTGCAGCTCGTGATGTTGATGCCGGGGCGCACCGGAGGGAGCCTCGAGTTCATGACGCTTCTCGGCCGCCAGGGTGTCGTAGCTTATCCGACAATCGGCGAAGCGCAGACTGTCCTGCACACCTGCCGGATGGATTTCGACCGGCAACTGGTGCGGATTCTGGCCGTGAAGAAGACATTGATGATCGCCACGTTGCCGGCCGACCGCGTGTCGGGCGCGATCGAGTACCTTAGTCCGAGTTTTCCGCAATTGTCGCCCGCCGCCGACACGCTGATTACGGGTCTTAGCAACATCGGAGCGATTTTGCACCCGGCGCCCACGCTGTTGAACTTCGCCCGCATCGAAGCCCGGATGCCGTTCCATTACTACCGCGAAGGGATCACCCCTTCGGTCGCCCGATTCCTGGAGCGACTCGACGAGGAACGCTGCGCGGTTGCCAACGCCCTCGGGGCCACGGTGCCGAGCATCCACCAATGGCTGCACGATGCCTATGGAACGGAACCGGCGAGCTTGTACGAGATGTTGCAAGTCACTGAATATTACAGCACAATCCTAGGTCCCACCACAGTCGAGCATCGGTACTTTCTCGAGGACGTGCCCACGGGGTTAGTGCCGCTCAGCGAATTGGGGAAGGCCGTCGGCGTTTCAACCACACGCGCGGATATGGTCATCGAATTGGCCGGCAAATTACTGAAACGGGATTTCCGTGAGGATGGGCGGAACCTGCACGTCCTCGGCTTGATCGGAAAGAGTAAAGAAGAGATCGTGAATACGTTTCGCTCTGGCCCCTCGCGGACGGGGATATAATGACGGCATCTTCGGGCAAACAGCGCTCCTTTTCCGGCGATGTTCTGCGGTTCTTTTCGGCGAACATCTTTCACCTCGTGGTGGGGGTGGCCACAAGTGTGTTGATCGCCCGAGTCCTGGGACCGACGGGGCGCGGCGCCGCCAGCCTGTTGATCCTCGTCCCCATGTTGCTCGCCACCGGGCTTTCCTTGGGTATTCACCAGGCCAACGTCTATTTTGTCGATCCCAAGCGGCACGGCCTCGGCGTGGTGATGACAAACTCGACGCTGCTTATCGCGGTAGTCTCCATTTTCGCTGCGCCCCTCATGTGGCTGGCCGAGAATTGGATTGTCGCATGGCTGAAACTGGAAGATTATCGGATTGCCTACCGTTGGGCTTGCGTGTTGCTGCCCGTGATGCTGGCCAACATGCTTTACGTGAACGTGCTGGTCGGGCAGAAGCGTTTCACGGAGCGAAACATCAACGTCGTAATCCTCAGTATCGTGCAGCTAGTGTTGGCGGTCGTTTTGGTATGGTTGCTGGCGACCGGCGTGGCCGGCTGGATTGCGGTGATGGTAACGGCCAATTTACTGTCCACCGCGTTCATTGTTATCCGGTTGAAGGGATTCAATTGGCGGACTTTCGCACGTCCCAACAAGGCGTTTTTTCGGGAGAGCATGGTCTTCGGACTGAAGGGGCAGGTCGGCAACCTGCTGCAGATGTTCAACTATCGGCTCGACATGTTTGTGGTCAATTACTTCCTTGGCCTAAACGCGGTCGGCATCTACACCATTGCCGTGAGGATCGCTGAGTTGCCTTGGATGATGCCGCAAGTGGTGGGCAACGTGCTGTTTGCAATGACCAGCGGGGACCAGGACAAATACAATGACAAATACGTGGCCTCGTCGGCACGCAAAACGACGGTGATGATGATTGTAAGCAGCACGGCGATTCTGGCGACCGGTTGGTTCGTGGTGCCGTTGGTTTTCGGATACAAGTTCGCGGACTCCGTTCTCCCGTTGGTGATACTGGTCCCCAGCAGCATCGGAGTTGGAATACACAAAGTATTGATGCAAGCCCTAATGGGCAAGGGGCATCCTCAATACATGAGCTACACGGCCGCCATTGCTTTGGGAGTCACGATCACCCTGGATATAATCTTAATTCCCCTGTGGGGAGTTCCCGGAGCTGCGGCGGCATCCACCATTGCCTACCTTGTTTGTGCGACCTGCACAATCTGCTGGTACACCCGCGAAAGCGGTCTCCGCTGGCACGAGTTCGTGGTCCCGCGCCGAGAGGATTGGCGTTACATTTTCAAACAATCGCGGGGTGTCGTGAGGAATCTTATGCGCCCAAGACTGGTAGCGGGAAAATAGACGCGTCATAATGGAGCAGTAAGAAAACGATTTGCCTTTACGGGACGAAGTACCGGACATTGTATATTCCCGCATCACAATGATGCCGCTAAAGCACGGCACCTTGTCTTCGGCAAACATTCAATATTTCATTTCCTGGACAGACGCACTGCAATGCTTGCATTAAAATTCCGGCCTGGCGACTTGATCAGTTTTGAACTGCCCTTTTCTCTATTCCTTTTCGCGGGCATGTACAAAGCCTCGCCGGGCATGGAGTCGCTGCAGGGAATATTCGACCTGACCTTGGCCATGGCAATTGTTTCAGTGCTCTTCGGGTTGCTGCGCATTGCCAGGCTAGGCATCTCTATTACGCATGAGAATCTTAAGTTTTTTGCGGTCTGGGGAATTCTGCTGGTTTACATTATTGCGTCCTATGCTACATCCAACCGTTCGGACTACGCTAATCTCAAGATACTAAAAGTGGCGGTGTTCACGAATTGGGCCATCATTGCACCGCTTTTTTTGTTTACGAATAAAGAGCACTTCGAGCGTTTTATCCGCTTGATGCTGGCGCTTGCCGTCTGCAACGCGTTATACGCGCCTATTTTTGGGATTCGACTCGAGACCCTCGGGTACACGGCTTTCGGCAGTGAGAGTTATCAATGGCTGGGAATAACCGTGGCGACCGGATTTGCGATTGCAGTCGTGGTAATGCTCTTCACGAGAAACTACGCGGAAAAGGGGATCATGGGGATGGTGGCCGCCGTCACGCTGTTTTCCTTCTTGCTCTCCGGGTTACGTCAGGGGGTCGTGGCCCTGTTCGCGGTAGGCTTGTTCGTTTTATTTTCCGTCCAGGGGAGGCACAAGCTCTTCCCGCACGTGATTCGCTTTGCGGTAGTCTTGCTCGTGATAGGCGTAATATTTTTTGGCGTAAAGAATTACTTTGGGGAAAAAGTAGAAGCCGAACTACCCCTCCAACGCCTGGCCAGCTTGTTCGGGGAAAACCGCTGGGAAGTGATCGAGTCTTCCCATCGCCCCGCCCTTTGGCTGGAAGGTTTTCATATCTGGTTTCGGAACCCGTTGCTCGGCGCGGGCTTTGGGGCGTTTGCAGATCTTGGCAGTACCCACTATCCACACAATTACTTCGTGGAATTGTTGGCGGAACTTGGGTTGATCGGGTTTCTTCTAGGCGGCCTCCTGGTATGGATGCCGTTTAGGGCCATTATGAAGCAGCGAAAAATTAACATGGATTGGATAACTGCATGTTTGGGGGTGATTTGGGTGCTGTGGTTTGTGCGAATGCAGATTAGCGGAGACTTGACCGTGGACCGAATCCCACTATGTTTTTCCGCACTGGTGGTCAGTTACATCAGCAGGTTGCCGAAAAATTATCCGCCTCTCTCGGGCAATGTGACCATCGGAAACACGCCCCAGTCCTAGAAATCACTTCCAAATTGCGGCTGTCAAGGCGGTGACAAAAGGACCAAGGAAAATATTTGTGCAAATGTTGGTCAGCGAGGCGGCATGAAACTGAGAAGGAATGAGTTAATCGTTTTTGCTTGGGAAGGATATTCTACCCCATCCAATTTTCGCGGACGGACTGGAAGTCCATCCTACAGGGATTGTTCAAGTGCGTCTTTTCCAGACCATAATCCCAACACCGGCATAATTCTTGCGCGAGAAGCGTTCTTCGGAATCAACCTGATAATTACGATCCGCTCCAACAAGGCGGTCTGCGCTACCGCGATTCGACTTGATCAAACACACGCCAATTTCTGATCCTCGCGTCCGGTACGCGATTTCGGTGCTGTTGGACAGTCCTGAGGTTGCTAGCTGGCCCCACTGGTTGACTTATACACACGACGCCCCTGATCCTGGTTTCAAAGGGGTACACATCGTCGCAAGCGACTTTTTCGGCACCCTCTACGGAACGGTGAATTCCCTTCCCCCCTTGCCGTTGCCCGTCATCGAAAATACGCCGCTGTTGTTCGGGGATCCCGATATTCTACGATTTGGAGACTGCCTAGTTGTAAGAGCGGACATTGTTGCATCTTCATTTTTCCTTCTCACCCGGTATGAGGAATGGATCCGTCGCGACGTGCGGGACCATTTTGGACGTTTTCCCGGGATCGAATCCCTGCCCTATCGGGCCGGCTTCATCGATCGTCCCATTGTAGACGAGTATGCGCTGTTGTTGCGGAGTTGGGCCCGGCAGGTCGGAGTCGAGTTGCCAGAGCCGTCGCGGCGATTTTCCGTGTTGCTTACGCACGACGTCGACGAACTCTTCCTTCGTTGGCGACCGGTGGAAATGGCCCGTTCCATTGCCAAGGGGATCATTGGGCGTCAATCGTGGAGGAGTTCGCTGCGTCAGTGTCTGCTCGCGGCGAATCCACTCCGCGATCCTCTAAACAACATCGGCGAAGTTATCGAGATGGACCGGCGTCTTGTCGACAGCTTCGGCGCCGAGATGTGTGGATCGGTGTTTTTTTTCATGACGGGAGGGAAGAACCAAAACGGCCGCCGCTATCGCAGCTATCGCATCACGAGCGGTCGCGTTCGTCGGAGCATGAAGCTCGTACAGGCCGCGGGGGCGGCCCTGGGATTGCACGCCAGCTTCGAGGCCGGAGAAAACGCCGATCTTGTGTCCTCGGAGCGGGCGTCGTTGGAACGTGTCGCCGGCGCGCCGATCTTCAGGAATCGCCATCATTATCTGCGATGGCGGGAGATCGAGGATGGCGAGGCGATCGCGTCGGCCGGCATAACGTGGGATTCATCTTTGGGATACTCCAACGTCGCCGGTTTTCGGCTCGGCGTATGTCATCCGATTACGTTGTTCGATCCCATCAGAGCGAGATCCTTAGCCATTGAGGAGCATCCCTTGATTGTGATGGACGTATCGCTTTCCAGCAAGATCGGCATGGGACTGAACGAGGAAACCGCAGAGAGAGCAGTGCGTAAGTTTGCCGAAACGACGCGCCGTCATCAAGGCGAGTTCGTCATGCTTTGGCACAATGCGGCCCTTTCGTCTTGGGGCGCGGACTACCATCGACGCCTCTACCGGAACATGCTGGATTGGCTAGCAGCGGTTCTCGATGGCGATCGGAGGCAATGTATCGGCAGGTCGTGATGGCAAACGTATGATTCAGAAGCTACGCAGAGGCACGTGATGATTCCAGGAAACACAGCACGAGGACGTCAGAGGGTATGCCACGTGTGCTCCGGGCACAGATGGGATGACCCGCGCGTGTTCGACCGGGCATGCGTCAGTCTGGCGAATCACGGCTACGACGTGCATCTGATAGCTTCGTCTCTTGACGCGTGCGATATCCACGTTTGCCGAGGAGTGACCGTCCATCCGCTGCCGAGGGCGCCTTCACGATTGGCGCGGCTCCGACGGAGTTGGCAGGTGGCGCGGCTTGCCGCAGGGCTTTCTCCCAACCTCTATCACGTACATGAGCCCGAACTGCTCGGCCCAATCACGGCCGTGGCGGGGGCTTCTCCCGTCGTTTGGGACGTCCACGAACCATACGTGGAAAAGGTCGCCATACGGAAATGGATCCCCAGAATGTTGAAGCCTCTGGTCCGCATCGCCTGGGAGCGCCGTGAACGGTCTTTGGTCAAGCGTTGCGCGGCGGTCGTCACGGCAACGCAGTGGCTTGCGCCGCGCTACTATGAAATGCACGACCGCGTGGTAGTTGTCGCAAATTACCCGCGCGTGCCAAATCTATCGGAGGAAACTACCGCAACGCGCGACCCTTGTAGCATGGTGTTTACTGGCCTGATTTGCGAGAGCCGCGGGTTACTGCAAACGATTCAGGCGATGTCGATACTCGCCCAGCGCGGAATCAGACTTGTCCTGGAGTTGGCGGGAATCCCTGAAACAAAGGATATTCTGCCCCAGCTCTTTTCGGAAGTCGAACGCCTCGGTCTTCGAGACCGCGTGGTGTTTCACGGCCTTTTGCCCCACGTCGATGTGGTGAACCTTCAGCACCGATGCGGCATTGGGTTGGAGCTTTCCTTTCCCGACGCCGGCAGCAAGGTCGGTTTTCCGATAAAGATGCTTGAGTTCATGCTGGCAGGGCTGCCGCTGGTCTATTCCGACTTGCCGACGTTCAAGTACTTTGCCGGTTCGACGAACGCCGGAATTGCAGTCGAGCCGACAAGCTCGCAGCAAATCGCCAACGCGATCGAGCGGCTGGTCTCGCACCCCGAACTTGCTCGCCAGATGGGGCAAAACGGCCGGCGCGCAATCATGGAACGTTTCAATTGGGACTCTCAGTGGTGTGAACTGCGAAAATTATACGACGAGTTGATTGGACCTCCGCCCACGATGATTGAGGAGGACAAGAAGTGCTGATTCCTTGCCAACGACTGCTAGTTCTAGCCCCACACACCGACGACGCCGAACTGGGCTGCGGCGCGACGATCGCCCGATTCGTCGAGGAAGGCGTTCCAGTCCACGTCGCCGCCTTCTCCACGGCGGAGGAGTCGCGGCCTCCGGGCTCCGACGAGGGCATGCTCAAGAAGGAATTTCTGCGGGCGATGCCCGCGCTCGGCGTCGAGCCGGCCAATCTGCGCGTCTACGATTTCCCTGTGCGGAAACTTTCCTACCATCGCCAGGAGGTGTTGGAGGAACTGGTCTCCCTGCGCACCTCGGTCAATCCCGACATGGTCCTGGTTCCGTCCGGCGCCGACGTGCATCAGGACCACCAGGTGCTGTACAAGGAAGCCGTGCGCGCCTTCAAGCAGACGACGCTTTGGGGGTATGAATTGCCCTGGAACCACATTACATTCGCGGCCCAGGCATTCGTTATCGTCGAGGAGCGGCATCTCGACCGGAAATGGCGCGCCTTGGGTGAATACGAATCGCAACTTATGCTGAATCGGTTGTACTTTCAGGAAGAGTTTGTCCGCAGTCTTGCCCGCGTCCGAGGTGCACAGGTTGGCGCCGAATACGCGGAGGCGTTCGAGGTCGTCAGAACACGACTCTAGGCGAGCTAATCAACTAGCAACAGGACATTCTAATTTCATGCGAATTGCAATCCATCAACCAAACTTCTTTCCTTGGCTGGGCTATTTTCATCGGGTGTCTCGCGTCGAGCGGTGGGTGTTCTTCGATCACGTGCAAGTGCCGCGTGGAAAGAGCTGGGTGTCTCGTAATCGCATTCTCCTGGCTGGAACTCCTGCCTGGCTCACAATTCCCATAGAAAAAGGCGGGGAAGATTTCCAAACAAGAAAACACCAGTTTTCCGACAAAGCCTAGTATTGAGTCTCCGAAAGACCCACAATGATCGCGACCTTGCACCAACCAAATTTCCTGCCGTGGATGGGCTTCTTCTACAAGATTGCCAAGGCGGACCTATTCATCAACTGCGACGTCTTGGACTACTCCAAGGGCAGTTACACGCAGCGTGTGAAGATCAAGACGATGGCGGGCCCAAAGTGGCTCAGCCTGCCGATCGTCCACACCGGCACGGTAGGGGAACCCATCAACAAAGTCATCTGTGGCGGCTGGCCGGACTGGCGCGACAGGATCGTCAACGCCTTCAGGGGCAACTACAGCCGGGCGAAGCACTTTCAGCCCTACTGCGATCAACTGGCCGGCGTCATCGCCTCCGCGAACGAGAATGTCGCGGAGTTCAACACCGTCTTGATTCAGCATTTCTTCGAGACGCTCCAGATCAAGACGCCCATGGTCATGAGCAGCAGCCTGAGCCTCCCGCCTTGCGACAACCCAACCGATTGGATCATCGCCGTGTGCAAGTCGGTCGGCGCGGACACGTTCCTCTCCGGATTCGGCGGTGCCAAGTACCAGGACCAAGGCGCCTATGAGCAGGCGGGCATCAAGCTGGTCTATACCGATTTCAAGCACCCGAGCTACCCACAGCTCTTCGGCGAGTTCGTGCCGGGTCTCAGCGCCATGGACCTGCTTCTGAACTGCGGGCCTCACAGCCAGACGGTGCTGGGCATCTAATGTAGTGTCTTGTAAATAGCGATACTTTTGAGCGGTTGCGTGGTTTCATCTTTTGTAGGAGGATGGAACCCATGAAAACTGCGCCAACAAACGTGCTTTCGGACGATGAGCGGAAACTTTTGGCTACATGGTCACGGGGACGGAGTACCCCGGCGCGTCTGGTATTGCGGGCGAAAATCGTTTTGGCGGCCGCCGAGGGCAAGTTGATCCAGGCGATTATGGACTACATTCAGCAGCACAACCGATCTCCCAAGCCGTTTATGTGGAGGGCCAAGGCCGATAAAATCCTGGCCAAAGTCCAGCGAATCAGGAAAGTGCTCGATAAAATGTTAAAGACCCTCGACATCCTCTAGCGCCGATGAACATCCTGCTAATTAACCACTACGCCGGCTCGACCCGTTACGGCATGGAATATCGGCCGTTTTACATGGCCAAGGAGTGGGTCAAACTTGGGCATCAGGTAACGATCGTGGGCGGGTCATATTCGCACGTGCGCACGCAGCAGCCCGAAATCGTCGGCAATGTGACCGAGGAGAACGTCGAGGGCATCCGTTACGTGTGGCTGAAAACGCCGAAATATTTCGGCAACGGGACGCGTCGCGCGCTGAACATGTTCTGTTTCGTCTTCCGGCTGTGGTGGCATCGGAAACGCATCGTGGGCGGATTCCCTCCCGCGGCGGTGATTGCGTCTTCTACTTATCCGCTGGACATTTATCCGGCTTATCGGATTGCCGAAAAATTCAAATCGCGGCTGCTCTTCGAGGTACACGACCTTTGGCCGCTGACGCCGGTTCAAGTGGGCGGCATGTCTCCGCGAAATCCCTTCGTGATGCTCATGCAGCGGGCCGAAAACTTCGCCTACCGCAAGTCGGACCGCGTGGTATCGATGCTTCCCAACGCACGCGAGTACATGTGCGAGCACGGTTTGGCAGAGGAGAAGTTCATCCATATTCCAAATGGCATCAACTTGTCCGAATGGGAGGAAACGCCAACGCCATTGCCGCCCCAACACGCCGAATGTCTGCAATCGCTCCGAAATGACGGTCGGTTCATCATCGGCTACGTGGGCGGACACCAGCCGTCGAACTCCCTGGGAACGGTGTTGGAGGCGGCGAAGCTCTTGCGCCATTCCCCCGCCACGTTCGTGCTGGTGGGGCAAGGCTCCGAGAAGGAACGTCTTCAACGTCACGCGGCCGAATACAACGTCGACAACGTGGTCTTTCTCCCTCCGATTCCCAAGGCGTGCGTGCCCGCCGTGCTTGCCGCCATGGATGTCTTGTTTCTGGGCTGGAAGAAGATTCCTCTTTACCGATATGGCGTCAGCCCCAACAAACTTCTCGACTATATGATGGCCGCGAAGCCGGTGATCCACGCCACCGACGCCGCCAACGACCTTGTGACGGAAAGCCGTTGTGGAATATCTTGCCACCCCGAGGATCCGCACGCGGTCAGCAGCGCCGTCCGGCAATTAATGAAGTTCTCGGCGCCCGATCGCAACAGCATGGGACAACGAGGTAGGGAATACGTCATCCAACACCTCCAATATGGTGATTTGGCTCGGCGCTTTTTGGAAGCGGTGTGAGTGGAAATTGATATTGCCAAACGCTTCAGTAACCGTTCACACCCCGGGGAGCAATGAAGGAGCGGAATTGTGGGCGAGATGAGCTTCGACGGCGGATGTGACGAAGGAAAATACATTGCGACGCTGCTGACGACAACTCTCAATCACCGTCAGCATCGTCTCGACAAATCGACTGCCCCCTACGCTTTGAGTTCCAAACGACAGCTTTCTCCAGATCACCGCATGACGCAACGATCGCTCGCCCGCGTTGTTCGTCGGCTCGATACCTTCATGCCGCAAAAACGCCCACAGCCACCCACGATGCTCGTACAACTCCCGGCATGTGCCGCGCACGTTGCGACTGGCGCTTTCCGTGCCGCGCAGCAGCAAACGCTCCGCCTTGCGGCGGACCGGACCCATCCGACGCAGCAATGCCGCCCGCGTGATCCTGCCGGCGCGGTAATCGCCCCAATGCTCGAACAACTCGCAGGTGACGCGTCGCAAGCGATGCCCAAGGTATTTCGCCTGGCCGTCGCCGCCGTCGATGATCGCCTGAAAGTCGCGTTTCAGGTGCGCCCAGCACCATTGCAATCGCCCCACCTGCCAGTACATCTTGGCCCGATCGCAGGTGACAACGCCGCCGAACTTGTCGGTCGGGAAGGCATCGAGCGCCGTCGCTTCGCGCGTCGGCCGCACCGCGAACACCGTGAACATCCGGGCCACGAACGTCCACAGCCACGCCTTGCCGTTTTCCTGCTTGGTCGCCGTTTCGTCGATGTTCAAGTGGTCTTGCGACGGCAGTTCGGCCGCCGCCTCTTCGTACAACGGCCGCAAGGCCGCCGTCACTTGGTTTTGCATTTTCACCGCCGTTGCCGGGCAACACGGCTGGCCCAACAGCGATTCGAGGAACTCGGCCGTCCGCCGCTTGCTCTGACGATAGTAGGCCATCAGCAGTGCGGTGAACGCCATCAGCCGCGGCCCCGACTGGCCTTGCGGCACGCCGACGGGCAGTTCCGCGCACGTCGTTTCGCGGCAACAGGGGCACGTCAGTCGATGCCGCTGATACTCGACCACGATCGGCTTGATCTTGGGCAATTCCCACACCTGATGTCGCAGCGGTTCCGGGTCGGAGCCGGAGAGTTTCGCGCCGCAGCGTCGGCATTCGACGGGTTTGAGCGGTTTTACATCGTCGCAGTCCTCGGCCGGAATCAATGGGCGTTCGTGTTTTTCGTGGCCGGGCTGCCCGCCGCGTTTCTTCTTCGATTTGCGTTTCTTCGTCTGCGGTCGGGCGTGCGGATGTTGCGAACTGGGCGGCAGCGAGGAGTTTTGTGGGTTCAGGCCCAACCGAGATTCGAGTTTCGCAATCCGATCCAGCAACGAAAGCACGAAAGCACGAACGGCCGGAGTCATCTCGGCATCGAGTTCGGGCGGAATCGTCAGTGGATTTGGTTGAGTGGACGACATAGTGTAAGTCGTCCCAGAAAATCCCGTTTGTGTCCAGATCAGTTTTTCGATAAATTACACACCAGGGTGTGAACGGTTACAACGCTTCATGTAAACTTATTACCGAACACTCTGTTGGTTTCCTATAGCAAAGTTAATGTTCATGTCAATACGCAACGCTGAGGATCGGGACTTGCCGGTCATTGCGGCCATCCACAAGAGCCAGTTTTGGGATCACTTTTTGGGACAGTATTCACGGCGGCTGCTCGTCCGGTTTTACGGCAGTTTTCTCGGCAAATCAGTGTTCATCGTGCATGAGAGCGCCGATGGCGTGGACGGCTTCGTCTTGGGGGGAGCGTCGGCTCAAATGGCCGCGTGTAGTGCGCGGTTTGTCCGCTCCAACTTGCCGCGGTGTCTTTGGGAGACCCTAATGCGGCCGCGCTTGTGGCTTGAGGCGATCCGTTGTGGATTCGCCGCTGTTTTCGTGTTCCCCTCGAAGTCCGGCCCGACGACCGAGGCCCCGGAGGAATCGAACCTTCGCCTTCTCTCCATTGCTGTTAGCAAAGAGGCGATGGGAATGGGAATCGCGTCCGCGCTGGTTGCTGGTTTTGAGGAGACCATTCGGAATACACATGCCCGCGAGTACGGCCTTTCCGTTAATAAATCGAATCGGCGCGCCATCCGGTTCTATGAAAAAATGAGATTTGAGGTTGAAAGAGAAACCGAGAAGTCCTTTTGCTATCGAAAGCGGTTGGTCCGCGAAGCCTCGGAATAATACACATCTCCCAACGAGACATCATGCTGAAACGGTTACTGGACGTCACGGCGGCGGGACTCGGCCTGCTGTTGCTTTCGCCGCTCTTGGCGGTGGTGGCGCTCTTGGTCAAGCTCACTTCCCCCGGACCGGCGCTCTTTCGTCAGGAGCGCGTGGGGCGCGGCGGGAAGCCGTTTTTCATCCTCAAGTTCCGCTCGATGGTCGCCGACGCGCCCAACCGCGGAGGACAAATTACCTATGGAGCGGACCCGAGGATCACGACCGTCGGCAGGCTGATAAGGAAAACAAAGATCGACGAACTGCCGCAGTTGCTCAACGTGCTGCGCGGAGAGATGAGCCTCGTCGGACCGCGGCCCGAGGTGCGGAAGTACGTCGATATGTTCGCCGAGGATTACGAGGAGATTCTCCGCGTGCGGCCGGGTATCACCGATCTGGCGTCGGTGAAGTACCGCGACGAGGCGGCGATACTCGGTGCCGCGGCCGATCCCGAGCAGGAATACGTCGAGCGGGTGCTGCCCGAGAAGATACGGCTGGCCCGCGAGTACGTCAGACGGCAATCGCTTTTGCTGGACCTGGGGATTATTTTCGGCACGTTGTTCCACATCGCCCGAGACGCCGTGGCAAGGCGTCGCGACAGTGCTGCCGACGAATCGAACGCCGCTTGACTTGATTTCCGGAGTAGTTTTTTGAGACCGATCGACGCCCGACAATCGCCCATTCAGGTTCCGTTCTTTCGCCCCTCGATCAGCGAGGCCGAGATCGAGGAGGTCGTCTCATGCCTGCGATCGGGTTGGCTCACGACCGGTCCGCGGACCAAGCGGTTCGAGTCGGAGTTCGCCCGGCAGGTGGGCGGAATGTACGCCGTAGCGGTCAACTCCTGCACTGCCGCGCTGCATCTGGCCGTCGAGGCGTTGGGGTTGGGGCCGTGCCAGGCCGTGCTCGTCCCCACCATGACCTTCGCCGCCACGGCCGAGGTGGTCCGATATCAGAACGCCGTCCCGCTGCTGGTGGATTGCGATCCGGTCACGCTGAACATGGACATCGAGGACGCCGCGCGGAAGATCGAACAGCTTCGCGCGGGCAACACTCCGTTGGACCCGTCGCTCCGCGTCGTGGGAATCATTCCCGTACACGTCGGCGGGCTGATGATGGACATGGATCGGGTCCAAGCGTTCGCCGCCGAGCGTGGGTTGTGGGTAGTCGAGGACGCCGCGCACAGCTTTCCGGCGGCGTATCGGGCCAGAGGTCAGAGGTCAGTGGTCAGAGGTCAGAGGTCAGTGGTCAGAGGTCAGTGGTCAGAGGTCAGAGGTCAGTGGTCAGAGGTCAGTAAGAATGTGCAAACGGCAAATCCCAAATCCCAAGTCCCAAATCACCAAATCTCTAATCCCCAATCCCCAATCCCTAATCCCTCTGCTTGCTGGCGCCGCTGCGGCGAGAATACCGCGGCGGTCTCCTGCTTCTCCTTCTACGCCAACAAGACGATGACCACCGGCGAAGGAGGCATGGCCGTGACCGACGACGAGCAGCTTGCCGCGCGGATGCGGCAGATGTCGTTGCACGGCCTGTCGCGCGACGCCTGGAAGCGTTTTGCCGGCAATCACGCCTGGGACTATAAAATCGTCGCCCCGGGCTACAAGTACAACATGACCGACATCGCCGCCGCCATCGGACTGCACCAGCTTGCCCGGGCCGAGGAGAACCGGCTCGAGCGTCAGTCGATTGCCCGGTTCTTCCGTGAAGAGTTGGCCGAAATAGATCAAATCGAGTTGCCCCCCGATCCGCCCGACCGCGTTCATTCCTGGCACCTGTTTCCGATCCGCTTGCGTCTGGATCGGCTATCGATCAAGCGGAACGCGTTTATCGAACGTTTGCGCGAACTCGGCGTCGGCTGTTCGGTCCATTGGCGGCCGTTGCACCTGCATCCCTACTACGAAGAGACTTTTGGTTGGCGGGTGGAGCATCTTCCGGTTGCATCCGCCGAGTGGCCTAGGCTCGTCAGCCTGCCATTGTTTCCGGGAATGAGAGAGGAAGAGTATCGCCACGTGGCCGATACTATCCGGCAGCTTTGTCAAAGGAACAGCACATGAGTCAACCTTCAACACAAGCTTCTCTTTGGCCGGAAGGCAAGCGTTTCGCCTTCACGGTCTTTGACGATACCGACCACGCCACCCTGGAAAACACAAAAGGAGTCTACTCCTTTTTGAGCGACTGCGGTTTTCGCACCACGAAATCCGTGTGGGTGATGGAGGGAGACGCAAACAGAGGCAAGTGCATCGGAAAAAGTTGCGAAGATTCCGAGTACCTGCGATGGATTTTGGAGCTTCAGGCCGCGGGTTTCGAGATCGGTTTTCATAACTGCACTTGGCACGGGCTGCCACGCGAGGAAATTCGGTCGGCGTTGGAGAAGTTTGCCAAATTATTCGGCCATGATCCCATGACGGCCGCGAATCATACCGGAGTGGACGAATCGATATATTGGGGAGATGCCAGATTGACAGGCTGGCGGATGCACTTTTATAATCTCCTCACTCGTTTCCGCAATCGTCGCAAGTACCGGGGCCACGTCGAAGGTGACGAGTTCTTTTGGGGCGATCTCTGCAAGGAGCACGTCAAGTACTTCAGAAACTTCGTATTCAAAGACATCGACACGCTGAAGGCTTGCCCCTTCATGCCGTACCACGATCCGCTCAAACCCTACGTGAACTATTGGTTCGCCTCGTCCGACGGCCATGACGTTCAAACCTTCAACCACTGCATCGGCGAAGCGGAACAGGACCGCTTGGAGGAGGAAGGCGGGGCGTGCCTCATGTACACCCATTTCGCCATGGGCTTCAGTGAGCCCCGAGGCGTGAACCCCCGGTTCGAGGAACTGATGCGGCGGCTGGCGAAAAAGAACGGCTGGTTCGTGCCGGCCGGCGTCCTGTTGGACCACCTGCTGAACCGCAACGGTCGTCGGCAAATCACCAGCGCCGAGCGGCGACGCCTGGAACTCCGCTGGCTGCGGGAAAAGATCTTCGTCGGCACCACATGATTGCCATCCAGCCCTACACCGAGCGGCACATCGAGGCGGTCCGCCGTTTCAACGATCGCCTGATGTCCGGCGGGCAATCGGCGAAGTTCCCCCTCTCTCCGACGCCGAAGTGGTTGCCGAAAATCGCCGACAGAAAGATTTTCCAGGAATACTACTTGGCCGTCGATCGAGATCAATCGGTCCGCGGCGGGTACATCCTCAAGCATCAGGATTTCTGGATCAGGGATCGGGTAATCCCGATCGCCGACTTTCATCTGCCGGTCTCCGAGGGAGCAGTCAATAAAAGTTATCCGCAGATAGGCGCCATGCTGCTGCGCGACGCTATCGGCCGGCAGCCGCTGTTGTACGGCCTGGGCATGGGCGGTTACGACGAGCCTGTCACTCGGCTTTTCCATGCGGCCGGCTGGAACATGTTTTCAGTCCCGTTTTTTTTTCGGGTCGTCCGACCAACGGCTTTTTTGCGCAATATCCCCTTCCTCCGCCGTTCCGCCGCCAAACGGATCGCTCTGGACCTGTCGGCTGCCACCGGATTGGGGTGGTTGGGCATCCATGCTTTTCAGGCGTTTCGCGTCCTAAAAGAAGCCAAAGTTCCAACCGCCGAGGCCGAGCCGGTCGATGAGTTTTCCGATTGGGTGGACGAACTCTGGAATTCGAGCAAGGAGCGGTACGGCATGTCGGCCGTGCGCGACGCCGAAACACTTCGCATATTATATCCCAAAAACAACGACGGGTTCATCCGCCTGAAAGTCGGCGGACGGTCGCGGCCGATCGGTTGGGTCGTGGCCCTCGATTCCCAACTGTCCGGCCATAAGCACTTCGGCAACATGCGCCTCGGTTCGATCGCCGATTGCTTTGCGTCCGTCGCGGATACCGCCGCGGTCGTCGGCGCCGCACGACGTTACCTCGAGTCGCGGGGAGTCGATCTGATCGTCTCCAATCAATCGCACATCGCCTGGCAACGGGGATTTCGGCAGGCGGGTTTCCTCGGCGGCCCGTCGAACTTCATCTTCGCCGCCTCTAGGGAACTAACGGAGTTGTTGCGGCGGGAGGGCGTCGAAAACGACGACCTGCATTTCAACCGCGGCGACGGCGACGGCCCAATAAACCTGTAGTACGGAGGACATCATGCCGGTGATTGAACGATTGGCCGCCATCTTTGATAAGGTTTTCGGCGTCGAGGCCGACGAGTTCTCGCCCGACCTGACGCCGGAGGACGTGCTCCGTTGGGATTCGCTCGGACACATGACTCTAATCATGGACCTGGAAGACGAGTTCGGGGTCCATTTCGAGGTGGACGAGATCACCGAGATGACTTCAGCCGGAAGAATTATCGAAATCCTCCAGGCGAAAGGAGTGACGGATTAACCGCCCCGGCAATCTGGCTGAAGCGATTCTCCGCGACGGAAAGGCGGACGCCCCGGCCATTTTCCACGGCGAGCGGCTCGTCACGCACGGCGAACTGCGGGCCGCCGTTTGCGGATGGGACGCGCTGTTGCGTTCCGGTAATTCCTTCCGCGGCGAACGGATCGGATTGCTGGCCGAAAACGGCCCCTTCTTCGCCGCCGCGTACCTGGGCATCATCCGCGCCGGACTCTGCGCAGTTCCGTTCCCGGCCGATTGCAGCCGGGCGACGTTCGAGCGGATCGCCGCCTCGACCGGCATGAGGCGGATTCTCGTCTCGGCCCGCTTCCACCCGCGCATCCAACCTTGGACCGAACCGCTCGGCGTGGAACTTGTCGTCGAGCCGGCCGAGCCGCCGTCGACGGACGCAAATCTTCCCTCGGCCGAGGTCGATCCCCGAAAAGACCTGGCCGCCATCATCTGGACCTCCGGCTCCACGGGCGACGTGAAAGGGGTCGAGGTCACGCACCGCAACGTCCTGGTGAACACCGAGGACATTATCGGCTACGTGGGAATCGGTCCCGAAGACCGCGCGATGTGCGTGCTGCCGTTTTATTACTGTTACGGCACGTCGCTGTTGCACACCCACTTGATGGCCGGCGGGTCGCTGGTCATCAACAACCGCTTCATGTTTCCCGAAAAGGTGCTCGACGAGATGCAGCAGCGGGAATGCACGGGACTGGCCGGGGTGCCGGCCACGTACCAGATTCTGTTGCGGAAAAGCCGTTTCGCCGAGCGGCGGTTTCCCGCGCTGCGCTGGCTTCAACAAGCGGGCGGCAAGTTGCCCGATCCCTTCATCCGCGAGATTCGTCGGGCGTTTCCCGCCGTGAAGTTCTTTATCATGTACGGCCAGACGGAGGCCACGGCGCGGTTGAGCTACCTGCCGCCTGAGAGGCTCGACGACAAACTCGGCTCGATCGGCCGAGGCCTGCCGCACACGCGGCTCGATGTATTGCGGCCGGACGGCACGCCGGTCCGTCCAGGATCGGACGAGGTGGGCGAAATCGTCGCATCGGGCGAAAACGTAACGCCGGGCTACTGGAACGACCCCGAGGAAACCGCCCGATACTTCCGCGACGGACGGCTCCACACCGGCGACATGGCGCGGGTCGACGCCGACGGATTCATCTACGTCGTCGAGCGGGTAAGGGATTTCATCAAGGCGATGGGCTACCGCATCGGACCGAAGGAGGTCGAGGACGTGTTGGCCGAAATGCCCCAGATTGTCGAGGCGGGAGTGATCGGCGTCCCGGACGATCTCTGGGGAGAGGCGATCAAGGCCTTCGTCGTCACGATCCGACCCGGCCAACTCACCGCCGACGCGGTTCGGAACCACTGCATGAAGCGGCTGCCGAACTACAAAGCGCCCCGGTACGTGGAGTTCCTGCCGAGTCTGCCGAAAACCGGCAACGGCAAGGTGGACAAGGAGTCGCTGCGGAATCGCGAGCGCGAAACCCCGAGCGGTTCGTCACGATGATTACCCGGCAAATCGACGCCCTGATCGGCGGTCCGCAGTATGCCGCCGCGCAGTCCGAGAAAGACGCCTCGCTGACGCCTATCCTCCGCGAGCTTTGCCGAGCGGTGGCGGTCGGATGCCCCGCCTATGGTCGGTTTCTCGACAAGTTCGGCGGCGATCTCGATTCATGGCGACGGCCGGCCGACGTGCCGCCGCTGCCGGTTTCGATGTTCAAGCGGTTCTTGCTCAGCGCGGCGCCGCCGGAGAAGATCGTCCGCGAGTTGCTTTCATCATCGACCACCGGTCGGCAGCCGAGTCGGATCGTCGTCGACAAGACCACGGCGTTTCGGCAATCCCGGGCGTTGGTGGCGATTCTGAAGGAACACATCGGCAAACGGCGACGGCCGTTTCTGGTGCTCGACTCGGGCGACTCGACTGCTGCCGGTGATAGCCTCACCGCCCGCGGCGCGGCCATCCGCGGCGTGGCCAACTTCGCCTCGGAAACCGTCTATGCAATGGATCGGGATTCCGGCGGCGACCTATCTGTTCAGTGGGACCGGGTCGGCGACTTTTTCGACCGGCATTGCAGCGAACCCGTGCTTCTGTTTGGTTTCACGTTCATCGTCTGGACCCGGTTCGTTCTGGAGGCCGAGCGGCGTGGAGCCGCTTTCGATGCGTCCGAGGCCATACTGCTGCACTCGGGCGGATGGAAGAAGCTCGCCGATCAGGCCGTCTCGAAAGACGAGTTTTCCAGGCGCTCGGCGGCGGTGCTCGGCGCCGCACCGAAAAGCATCTTGGACTTCTACGGCATGGTCGAACAAGTCGGCACGGTGTTCGTCGATTGCGAGTCGGGCAACAAACACGCGCCCGCCTTCGCCGACGTGGTCCTCCGCCGTCCGCTTTCGCTCCGCCCTGCGGAACCGGGCGAGACCGGCATTATCGAGGTGCTCAGCGCGCTGCCGACCAGCTATCCCGGCCACGCGCTGTTGACCGAAGACCTCGGCGTATTGGTCGGCATAGATGATTGCCCTTGTGGACGAAAAGGAAAATACTTTCGTTTCACCAGCCGCGTCGAGCGGGCGGCGATTCGCGGCTGTGGAGACACGTTCGCACAATCCAGGGAATTGACGTGATCGCCCCGATAACATACAATGTTATATATTGTGTAATTGGTTCTCTAGGGTTTAGAGCAGTTTTTGCCTGGGGGGAAAAATCATGTCCATCTTGGTGTTTGATCAGTCCACTATCGATAAGCTCAAGACGGTCGCCGTCGGCGCCGAGGTGCGAGACGAGCACGGCACTCTAGTCGGTTTCTTCCGTCCCGCCGTCACCCCGGAGTCCGTCGATCAGTACGAGTGCCCCGTAGGCGAAGAGGAATTGCTTCGTCGGTCGCGCGAGGGAGGGGGACGCCCCTTGGCCGATATTTTGGGCGACCTGAGGAAGCGCTCGTGAAGTATACAGTGGCCTGGACTGTCGAGGCGGAAGAAGATCTGGCGGCCATTTGGGTCGATGCCGTTGATCGGAACGTAATTGCCCGGGCGGCGGAGTCCTTGGATCGTGAACTGGCCCAAAACCCGGCCGCCGTGGGTGAATCGCGGCCGAATTCTCAACGAATCGCTTATTGTCTGCCCCTTGGAATCCAATTCGAGATTTTCGAGGATGACCGCCTCGTAAGAGTTCTTGCTGTGTGGCTGTGTCGGCATCTCAAAACGTAGACTCGCTTTTTTAGGAACGTGATCTTACAGCGAGTTACTCCCGACGGAATAAAACCGGCAGGCGACGACTTCGCTCCGATCGTCGAGTCGCTCGGCAGGCAACGCGAGCGGATCGCCCGCGTGCCGGTGGACCGGCTGCTGGCGCTGCTGGACGACTTTGCCGGCCGGCTGTTGCGCGACCCGCGCACCGCCGGCTTGGAAGGCGCGATGTTTCTCGGCGCTTGGCTACGCCGCGGCAATCTTCAGCAAATGTTGGAGTTGAACCTGGGCGGAAACCTGGGCGCGATGGACGGTTTCGTGCCACAGGGACGCAACTACCTGGCCGCCAAACCGCACGGACTGGTTTCGATGTGGATGGCCGGCAACGTGGCAACCCTGCCGATGTTTTCGCTCATCCCGGCGCTGCTGGCCAAGAACGTTTGTCTGGTGAAACTCGCCTTGCCAGAGGCCAACGGCATGGACCGGCTGCTGGCCGTTCTGGCCGAGTCCGTAGCGAAAGGCATCAGCGGCGCGGAATTGCTCGAAGCCGCGACCGTCGTCTGGTTCGATTACCGCAACCGGAAGCTGAATGAGCAAATGTCGCTGGCGGCCGACGCCAAGCTCATCTGGGGCGGAGCAGAGGCCGTCCGGGCAATCTCGATGCTGCCACGCCGCGAACACTGTGTGGAGATCGTTTTTGGACCAAAATATTCGATCGGCGTTATCGGAAGCAAGCAATTGGATAGCGAAGACGGATTGGAGGCGGCCGTGGACGGATTCGTCCGCGACGTGGCCATCTTCGATCAGCGGGCTTGCTCCGCGCCGCAGACGATCTTCGTCGAACACAACCGGCGCCGTTCGCTCGGCGAAGTGGGCGAGTCGTTCGCCCGGCGTCTGGCGCGACTGCCGCCGAAACCCGATCTGGACGCCTACACCACGGGGCGAATACTGCAAGTCCGCGCCGAATGGGCAATGGACGAGTCGAAGGACGTGATCGCCTCCGATGACGGCGCCAACTGGACGGTCTGCATGGACCGCGAGCCGTCGCTGAAGGAAGCCGTCCAGTCGCGGACCATCTTCCTCAGCGAGGTCGAATCGTGGCGGCAGATCGTGCCGCTGCTGGGTCCGAAGGTGCAAACCGTCGGCCTCGCACTGGGCGACCTCGACGAATCGCTGGCCTTCGCCGAGGCCGCCACCGAAGCCGGCGTGGCACGCTGCGTGCGCCCCGGCATCATGAACAACTACGAGTCACCCTGGGACGGAAAGCTGTTGGTCGGGGAGCTCGTCCGCTGGGTAACGCTGAAACCGTAGCGCCGAAATCACGCGGCGATAATCGTCTTGCCCCATTCGGCCGGAATGGGTAAGATAGGCCCCCAGTTATCTTCTTTCGGTTGGGATAATCCGCGTACGGGAGGTGGATAAACTCGCCACTGCTGGGGAACGGACTCCCATGGACACAATTCTAGTAACCGGCGGGGCCGGGTTCATCGGCGGTTGTTTCGTCCGGCAATGCATCGCCGAACGGGCGTGCCGCGTGGTCAATTTCGACAAGCTGACCTACGCGGGCAACCTCGATTCGCTTCGGTCGGTCGCCTCTAGTCCGCGATACGCCTTCGTCGAGGGCGACATCGCCGATCGTGAGGCCGTCGAGCGCGTAGTCGCCGAGTTCGAGCCGACGGCGATCGTCCACTTCGCGGCCGAGTCGCACGTGGACCGTTCGATCGAAGGGCCGGCCGAGTTCGTGCGGACGAACGTGCAGGGTACGTTCCAGTTGCTCGACTCCGCACGGCAGTACGTTGCCCGAATATCGACCCGACGGCGGGCCGATTTCCGCTTCCTGCACGTCTCGACGGACGAGGTTTACGGCTCCCTGGGACCGACGGGGCTATTTACCGAAACCAGCCCCTACGATCCCAGCTCGCCCTATTCGGCTTCGAAGGCGGCGGCCGATCATCTCGCCCGGGCGTATTTCCGCACCTTCGGCCTGCCCTTGCTGGTGACGAATTGCTCGAACAATTACGGCCCCTACCAGTTCCCCGAAAAGCTGATTCCCCTGGTGATTCTGAACGCCTTGGAGGGGAAGCCGTTGCCGGTCTACGGCGACGGGCAGAACGTGCGCGACTGGCTGTACGTCGAGGACCACTGTCGGGCGTTGTGGCGGGTGCTGACGGCCGGCCGCCCCGGCGAAACGTACAACATCGGCGGCAACTGCGAGCGGAAGAACCTCGACGTGGTGGAGATCATCTGCCGCACGGTCGATGAGCTTCGGCCCGGTTTGCCTCATGCCCCATGCTGTTCGTTGATCGCGTTCGTCCCCGACCGGCCGGGCCACGACCGACGCTACGCCATCGACGCCGGCAAGATCCGTCGCGAATTGGGATGGCAGCCCGAACACGACTTCGCCTCGGGCATCCGCCGGACCGTCAAGTGGTATCTCGACAATCCGCAATGGGTCTCGCGGGTAGCCAGCGGGGCCTATCGTCGCGAACGGTTGGGACTGCTGCGCGAGGTCACCTGACAGATTATTTAGCCCGCCGTGAATACACGGCGGGGCGAAGTGGTTGCCGGCGATTCGTTGTGCCCCGGGTGTGTTCACCCGGGGCTAAATACTCATGTTTCGCCACAAGTTCGACGACCGCCGGTCGCGGCTATGTAACGGGAGCAACGGGCCATGCAACAAACGAACGTCTTTTCCAAGGGGATCATCCTGGCCGGCGGATCGGGGACGCGGCTCTATCCGATCACCCGCGCGGTTAGCAAGCAGTTGTTGCCCGTCTACGACAAGCCGATGATCTATTATCCGCTCTCGGCGCTGATGTTGGCCGGCATCAGGGACATTCTCCTGATCTCCACGCCGCAAGACATCGGCGCATACCAACGGCTTCTGGAGGACGGCGGCGGCCTGGGCATCTCGATCTCTTACGCCGTCCAACCGGAGCCGAAGGGGCTTGCCCAGGCGTTCATCATCGGCCGGCGGTTCGTCGGAGACGACCACGTGGCCCTGATCCTCGGCGACAATATCTTCTACGGACATGGTTTCCAGGCAAACCTGGATCGCGCGACAGCGCGGACGACCGGCGCCACGAACTTCGTCTACCGGGTGAAAGACCCCGAGCGGTACGGCGTGGTGGAGCTGGACGCCGAGGGCAAGGCCGTCTCGATCGAGGAGAAGCCGCAAAATCCCCGTTCCAACCTGGCCGTAACCGGTCTCTACTTCTACGACAACCAGGTCGTGGACATCGCCGCCGATCTGAAGCCCTCGGCGCGGGGCGAGTTGGAAATCACCGACGTGAACCGCCGCTACATGGAGCAGGGCCGGCTATTGATCGAACAACTGGGGCGCGGCTTCGCCTGGCTAGACACCGGCACCGAGACGTCGCTGCTCCAGGCGGCCGATTTCGTCCGCACGATCGAGGACCGCCAGGGGCTGAAAATCGCTTGCCTCGAGGAAGTGGCGTTCCGCAAGGGATTCATCGACGCCGCCCAGCTTGAGGCCCTGGCCAAGGGTTACAACAACCGCTACGGCCAATACCTGCTGGGATTGTTGGACTAATCGCTACCGGACGTAATACGCGCCGGCCTGCCCTACTCCGTTCCAGCGGTCGGGGAAGTAGCCGGGGTTCGCCGTCCAGCGCGGCGAGTAATCGCCGTTGTACGGATCGGCGCTGGCGCGAGGCCGGACATTCGAGAAACCGAACCACCTCATCGATTCGAGCCGCCGGGTCCGCTGCCACGCCCGATACTCCGCTCTGGCGCGGACCAACATCTTCGGATTATTGTATTGCTGCATTGCCTGGTCGTAGAACCACATTTCCGGCGTGGCTTTCAGTTCGCCGGGCGAGACGACGGTGTTTAGCCCCAGGCCGGCATCCAGTGGCTTCAGGGCTTGCGCCACCCCGCTGGTCAGAAACAGTGGCAAGGCCAATAAGATCGCAAGCCGCTTCATGGGTCCCCCCCTTTGTGTGTACGTTAGATATTGTTTCGACACGAGCCGTTATAGAAGACTTTCGGCCTGCGGCGGCGGTGGTGTTTAGGCGGGTTCTGATGATTTTCCGACTCGAGGCCCCAATCGGCGGTCGAATCTCGGCACCATGAGGGTTGTTAGCACTACAACGCCATGTTCTTGCGAGAAACCGTTGCAACATACAAGGGATTCAATACTTACGGCAATTCCATTGTGTTTTGTTTAGCCGGCGTACAACATTGCGTTGTAGTATTAGTAGCCCGGCAATTTCTAAGGCTCGATTCCCGGAGGGGGGACATTTTGCGCATTCAACCCAGGTTCCGCCAAGTAGCCGACTTGCACTCTTGTAAGAGGCAACGGCTGGCAGAGATATTCCCGCGGGTTGGCGAAAAAAACTTGCCGACGGGGAATTTTTTATGGTTTCTTTGTTCGACGTATGGAATAATTGCCCAGTGGTTGGTATCTTACTGTTCGGCGGGAGGGTTTCCTGCCACGTACGCCCGACCACCTAAGATATTCTTTAGGAAAGGTGAACCCATGAAGAAGTTAATGGCTTTTGTGATGATTGTGAGCATCGGAATGTTCTGCTCGCTCGGTTGCACCAAGCAACCGCCGCCGCAGCAACCGCCTCAACCGCCGGTTCCGGTGGAGAGCGACACCCCCGATCAGCCGCCAGCGGATACGCCTGCTGAGCCAGGCGACACGCCGGCCGCGGAAATGCCCGCCGAGCCGGCCCCCGAGAAGCCCGGGGATATGCCCGCCGAGTAAGGCGGCGCGTGAAGTCGTTTCATCAATGAAGCCATCTTGATTGGCGCCTGAAAGCGGGGGTGCCGGAGATTGCGACATTAGAGAGGAAGGGTTGCCCGAGCGGCGGCCCTTCCTCTTGCGTTTTCTTGGGCGTTGCCCGTCCGTGTACAGGCGCCGAACGCCCTGATATAGTAGGGGGTTTGAAAACCACGCCCAAAAAGTTTCCAAGCCATGTCGCTGCAAATCTCCTGGTTTGATCTGTCGTTGGTATTCGTTTACCTGATAGTCGTGGTGGCGATTGGGTGCTGCGCGGGAAGCGTGCGTCGCCGCGGCGGAGAGGGAGGACACTATTTCCTGGCGGGCAACACGCTCGGCTGGCCGGTGATCGGGCTGGCGATGTTCGCCGCAAATATCTCTACGGTCCACTTGGTAAGCTTCGCCGAGACGGCATACAAATACGGCTTGGTTTTCGGCAACTTCGAGTGGATGGCCGGCTTCGTGCTGATCTTGCTATCGCTTTTCTTCGCGCCGCTCTATCTCCGCTCGCGGGTGCCGACGCTGCCCGACTTTCTTGAGCGACGATACAACCGCCATTGCCGTGACTGGCTGACGGTCGTCTCGATTTTCTCGGCCTTGGTGATTCACATCGGCGTGGCGCTCTACACGGCGGCCCTGGTGCTCCGCGGGGTGCTGGGCATCGATCCGTCGGCGACGATCCTCGGCATCGACGCCATGATGTTCTTCATCATCGTGCTCGGCGTTCTGACGGGAATCTACACGATGATCGGCGGGCTGCTGGCCGTGGTGTGGACCGAGAGCATCCAGACGGTGCTTCTGCTGATCGGGGCGGTGTGCGTCACCGCCGTCGGCTATTACTACGTGGGCGGCTGGTCGGAGATGGCTCAAACACTGGCCGGTTCCCCCCACCCGCTCGCCGAGGCGGCCGATCCGAAACACTGTTGCAACTGGTCGACGGCGAACTTCCTGACGATCCTCCGCGGCGCGGGCGATCCGAGCAAGCAGCCCTGGTACGGGATTCTGCTGGGCTATCCGGTGATCGGCATCTGGTACTGGTGCTGCGATCAGACGATCGTGCAGCGGGTGTTGGCGGCGCGCGACGAGAAGCAGGCCCGGCTCGGCCCATTGTTTTGCGCGTTTCTCAAGATCCTACCGGTGTTCGTGTTCGTGCTTCCCGGCGTGATGTGCGTGGCGATGGTGCAGCAAGGCTCGCCGGTCTTCGGGGGCAACGCGCCTAAGTCCGCGGCCGACGCCTACTCTTTCATGCTGACGCACATGCTCCCCTGGGGGCTGAAGGGACTGGTTATCGCGGCCATGCTGGCGGCGGCGATGCAGACCTGTTCGGCCGCCTTGAACTCCACGGCCACCTTGTTCGCCTACGACGTGGTGAAACGCTATCGGCCCCGAACCAGCGACCATGGCCTGGTGGTCGTCGGAAAGATCGCGACCATCGTCGGCACAATTCTGGCGATCGTCTCGTCGCCGATCTTCGGACAGAAGGACACGGTCTTCCAGGCGCTGACGGACCTGATCTGCTACGTCGCGCCGCCGATCACGGCGGTGTTTCTCTTCGGCGTGTTCTGGAAGCGGGCGACCGGCAAGGCGGCCTATCTGGCGATGGTCCTCGGCGGCGCGGTCGGCATCGGCGTCTTCTTGCTGGAGTTGTTCCAGACGCACACCGGATGGCCCCGCGTCGTCGAGTGGCACTCGAATTGCACGGGATTGACGCTCAATTCGATGATCGCCTCGTTCTACATTTTCGTGCTCTGCGGCGCGATCATCGTCGCCGCGTCGCTGTTGTTCCCCGAGCCGCTCAAGCAAGAGGCCCGCCCGCTGATCTGGGAGGATTGGCGCGAGCCGTTGCGCGGCGAGGCGGGCGGTCGGGGCCTGGGCAACTACCGCGTGCTATCGGCCGTCGTGTTCGCCGCCTTCGTGACGCTGTACATACTGTTTCGGTAGAACGTTCGGCAATGCGTCGTTAATCCGACACGCTTCATTTAGCCCCCGGTGAATACACCGGGGGCAAGCGGGTAAAACCACCGAGGCCGCGTGACACCCGAGTTCAACGTTGCCCCCCGTGTATTCACGGGCTAAATGTGTACCCTCGTTCCCACGCTCCGCGTGGGAACGCACTGCCCGGTACGCTCCGCGTCCGCCGCGAAATATCATGGGAATCGGTCGCGACGGGCGGGTTTTCCGCCCCTTTCAAGCCTCCGCAGACCACGAAAAGGCGTTTTTGCACCCGCCATAGCCCCTTGCAAAAAAGTCCTAAAATCCCGGCGGCCAGAAAACAGCCTTTTTTTAGGTGTTTTCGGCTGGTAGAATGACCTCGTCGCACACACCCCATCGGTGGCACGGTTGCGAAAGGCTTCGCGCTTCGTCTCCACAAGCCGAAGGGGGAAAACGGGTTAAGGTTGATTTTCCGGCGTGAATTTCATGGGGAAAAATTCCCGATTTCGCCAACTAATTCTTGCGTCGATTCGCCGAGGATCGAAGATGTTCTCGAACCGCTTGAAACACGGGCTATTCATTTCGCAACGCAACTGCGCTATAGTCGTAAGCACAGTTTAGCGCCAGGTTGATCAACCTGATGCATCAGGTTAATCAACCTGGGGGCGCGGGGTTAAATTGGCCCCTAAAGCGCCGGTTGAGCGCTGAAAAGCCGGTTTTCGATGTTTTGTTGAAAGTGAGCGCAAAATTGTGTGCCACAGCAATTCGTAGGATGCGTCCTCGACGCATCGCAAACAAGCAGGTCAGGCTTTCCATAATCTTGGTGCGTCGCGGACGCACCCTAGTGCGCTTGTAAGTGTATCGAATCAGCAGGGTGGGAGTCCCTGTCGAAGTTGGGTCTGAACTTTGTAACCAATAGTAACTGCGTCCTCGTGAGAGGGGGTGGAGAGCAACTGGAGGTG
>JAHIKV010000151.1 GCA_018897395.1 Planctomycetota bacterium
ACCTCCAGTTGCTCTCCACCCCCTCTCACGAGGACGCAGTTACTATTGGTTACAAAGTTCAGACCCAACTTCGACAGGGACTCCCACCCTGCTGATTCGATACACTTACAAGCGCACTAGGAGGCGACTCCTGTCGCCGATGGCGGCGTTTTCACAACCGCAATCGGCGTCTGGAGACGCCTCCTACATCTCAATATTCCGCAACGAAGGCTACTTGTTCTTCTCGCGGAACTCCCGCATGAAGTCGGCCAGGAGTTGGACGCCTTCGACGGGCATGGCGTTGTAGATCGACGCGCGGCAGCCGCCCACCGACCGATGTCCCTTCAGATCGCACAGGTCGCGCTCGGCGGCTTGGGTAAGGAACGGAGCGTCCAAGTCGGGATTGGCCAGCCGGAACGGCACGTTCATGATCGACCGGCTGGCCGGCTCGGCGTGGCCCTGGTAGAAACCGTCCGAGGCGTCGATCGCGTCGTAGAGCATCTTCGCCTTGCGACGGTTGATTTCGGCCATTTTTTCCAGACCGCCGATCTCGCCGAGCAGCCAATCGGTGACCAGCTTGACCACGTAGACGGCTAAGGTCGGCGGGGTGTTCAACAGCGACTTGTTTTCGGCCATTATCTTGTAGTTCAACAACGACGGCAGGTCGTCGGCCGAGCGCTGGAGCAGGTCGTCGCGGACGATGACGACCGTCACGCCCGCCGGACCGGCGTTCTTCTGGGCACAAGCGAAAACCAGTCCGAACTTCTCGATCGGCATGGGGCGGCAGAGGATGTCGGACGACGAGTCGCAGATCAACGGCGCGCCGCCGGTTTCCGGCTCGGTTTGATACTGCACGCCCTGGATCGTCTCGTTCGAGCACATATAGACGTAGGCCGGATCGGCGTCTAGCTCCAAATCGTCTTGCTTCGGGAAGCGCTTGAAATTGTCGGGCTTTCCGTCCCAAGCCGCGTTGGCCGTGCCTTGCGTCTTGGCCTCTTTGACGGCTTTGGCGCTCCAGGCGCCGGTGATGATGTAATCGGCCGGTTTGCCCGAGCCGCGGAGCAGGTTCATGGCCACCACTGCGAACTGCAAGAATGCCCCGCCTTGCATGAACAGCACCCGATAGTTGTCGGGGATGCTCAACAGCTTGCGGAGGTTCGCCTCGGCCTGGTTGATGATCCGGCTGAAGGTTTTCGAGCGATGGCTGATTTCCAAGATCGACGCGCCCGCCCCCGGTAGACAGAGCATGTCGCGTTGAACTTCTTGAAGCACGGGCAACGGCAGCACGGCCGGCCCCGGTGAAAAACTGTACACGCGTTTTTCCATGGTCGCATCCTAATAGTGGCGAAGTAGTAAATAAACCCTATTGGAACCAGTGTAACGAATGTGGGGCGGCCGTCCAGTCCCCCCGCCGACAATAGCGGGCGGGTGGCATCCCTGAAAGAGTCTTTGTTGTCAAGGGCCTCCTGGCGGGTTTTTTGCGCACGTTCGGCGCAAAGAGCCCGCAGCTGCGTTCACTTTTTCACTCTCGGTCCTCCTGTTTGTGGTTTTGACGGGCAAAACACTTGCCGCATCGTTCATACCACCGGGAGGACCGCTCTTTCATAGAATCAGACAACAAAGACTCTTTCAGGGAAGTGCCGCCCAACAAAACGCCAGTGTCAACCCGCGCTCGATCAGTTTCCGCGGCACGCCGATGTCGCAGACGTGCAGACGGCCGACGTGGGGCTTGGCCTCGGGCGTAAAGAAACCCGGCTTGGCGGCGAGGAACGTGCAGGTCTCGGCGGCGCGGATCGTGTGCTTCGCCGGCCGGCCGGCGTCGCAGTCCAATCCGCTGGGCAGGTCCACCGCCAGCTTCGGCGCGGCCGCGGCGTTGAGTTGTTCGATCACCTCGTCAAACGGCGGGCGAGGCTCGCCCCGGGCGCCGGTCCCCAACAACGCATCGACGATCCACGCCGCGCCGTCGAGCGATTTCGACAGCCGCCCTGAATCATCAGCGGCGCCGAAAACCTCGATCGGCACGTCCGTTTTTGTGAGGATATGAAAATTGGCCGCGGCGTCGCCGGTCAGTTCTTCCGGCTCGGCCCACAGCAGCACGCGGACCGAGTGGCCGCGGAGCTCGAGGTGCCGGGCGATTACGAATCCGTCGCCGGCGTTGTTCCCCTTGCCGCAGCAAACTACCACTGTGCCGTCGATGCCCAGCCGGCAAAGCACGTCCGCGGCGCCCCGGCCGGCGTTTTCCATCAACACCAGCCCCGAGAAGCCGTACTCCTCGACGGCCAGTCGATCGACCAGCCGGGACTGTTGGCGAGTAAGAAAAATCGATGTAGACATTAGCGGACCTATTTCTGAGTCAACGCTATTTTAACATTTTTCCAGACAGGGTATAATGGTTTCATGCCTACAATTTTACGTGTGCACGGGTATCGCTTTTTCTTCTTCACCCGGGAAGGATCGGAACCGCCCCACATTCATATTGAAAATGCCGGAAATTATGCGAAGTATTGGATCCGTCCAGTCCGTCTGGCGCGGAACCGCGGTTTTCTCAGCCGGCACTTGAGGATGATACGATCGCTGGTGGAGGAATACGAAACGTTGTTTGAGGAGAAATGGAATGAGCGTTTTGGGTATTAAAATCGAACCTTTGGCGACTTCGGTATCGTTCTCGGAAGATTCGCTACGTGTCGCGCTGGCGGACGGCCGCGAGATTGCCGTACCGTTGGAGTGGTTTCCGACGCTCCGCGACGCCACCGGTCAGCAGCTGCAAGAGTGGCGGCTTATTGGGGGCGGAATCGGAATTCATTGGGAATCCATCGACGAAGACATCTCGGTCGAGAGCCTCCTGGCTTTTCAATGAGCGATAGGCCGATCGTGTGGCAAAGCGAACCGGCCCATGCATTAAACGGTTTTCACTTCGATTTTACACAAATGCCGATCTACGAATACGCTTGTTTGGATTGCGGACGGGAGTTCGAGGAGTTGGTGCGAGGAGATGAGCGGCCCTCGTGCCCCGCCTGCGGCAAGGACCGGCTGGAGCGGCGGATGAGCGTCTCGGCGGCCCATAATGCCGCCGGCGACGGTCAGTCGGCCTGTCCTGCCCGCGACGTCTGCGGCCAAAGCCGCTGTTGCGGGCCGAACTGTCACTTGGAACATTGAACGCGGGAACCGCCGACCATGCTTTCCGACACCCATCCGGACGCCGAACGAGTGCAAATCGAACTGTTGCGCCAAACCACGGGCGCTCAGAGGATAGCGCAATTGCGGTCCCTGACGTCGTTTGCGATCGGACTCTCTCGACGTGCAATCGCCAGGGCCAATCCGCACTTGAACCAACACGAAGTCGATATGCTCTGGGTGGAATACACCTACGGCAAGGATTTAGCGGCGAAGCTGCGTCGCTACACACGGGAAAAGTCGCCATGCAAACCAACGACGCACTAGAGGCAATGATTCCAGTCGTGGCGGCACTGCGACGACTCGGTGTCAAATACTATATCTGCGGCTCTCTTGCCAGCACTTTTTACGGGATTGCCCGAACGACA
>JAHIKV010000152.1 GCA_018897395.1 Planctomycetota bacterium
CCGCACACCACAGCCCTTCACCGTCAATCCTCATGCCCACCTTTTGCGGCCATGCTCATTCTCTCTCTTCAACCCGTCTCCACGCCGAAGATGTCCTTTCCCATTGAGTGCCAATACGTTACATTCAACAGTGCCATTCGTGCCTGGCGCCGTTTCCGGTGGAAGTTCATCGGACTGCGGGAAACGATGGAAGAGCTACGCGAGGACGCGCTGTGGCTGAAAGAAAGGCAGAAGACGTAGGGCGGAGGTCGGAAGGCGGAGGAGGGAAGGTGGAGGGGTGAGGGGGGGCGTGCTGCGAAACCGCAAGCGGCTTGTCGGCTTTCCCCCCTCGTCCTTCCGCCTTCCGCCCTTCATTCAATACTTCACCGCTCCGATTGCCCGGCGGATCGTCTCGCGCATCAGATCGGTGGGGCCTTCCTGGCCGGTGAACAGTTTGAACTGCCGGCACGCCTGACGGACGAACATCTCGACTCCGGTAATCGTCAGGCAATTGCGGCTGCGGGCCTCTTTGACCAGCAGCGTGTTCTCGGGGTTGTAAACGGCGTCGAAAACGAGCGACGAAGGACGCAGGTTGTGTTTCTCGAAGGGCGTTTCGTCCACGTTCGGGTGCATGCCGATCGGAGTGCAGTTGAACAACAGGTCGGGGGAGAGGGAATGCCTGGCCGACCATTCGACCGAACGGCAGTCGAAGCGTTGGGCCAACAGCAGGGCCTGGCGGGCCTCTCCGTCGGCGACCACGACGTTCACGCCGCGCCGGATCAATCCATAGACGACGGCTTTGCCCACTCCGCCGGCGCCGAGCACCAGGGCGGTCCTTCCGCGCAGCTTCCGCTGGGCTTCGTCTCGACCGCCGAAAACCGCCTCGAGGCTCTCCATCGCCGCCCGATAGTCGGTGTTGTATCCTTGCCGCTTCTTGCCGTCGAAGATGATGGTGTTTGCCGATCCGATACCCGCCACCACGGCGTCGGCCTCGGTAAGCTTCTTGACCACTTCCTCTTTGTGCGGAATGGTGACGCTCAAGCCGCGAATGTCCATGCGCGCGGCGTCGTCGATGAACCGGGCAAGGTCCTCGCGCGGTACGCGGATGGGAATGTAGACCTTGTTCAGGCCGTGATGACGGAAAGCCTCGTTGTGGACCAATGGACCGAGGCTGTGGCCGACCGGGTCGGCGATCACGCCGTAAACCTCGGTGTCGGCGTCGATCCGGTCGTAATGATACGTCTCGGTCATCTGCTGGAAGCTGAGCTGGCCGGGGGCCAACGCCCGCTCGTGATGGAACGTGGCGTAGCCGAACGGAGCGCCGAACTTGCCGGCCAGGATACGCGTCGGCGCACCGATGTCGCCCATGCAGAGGCCGATCATCGGCGTCTCGCTGCGGCGGGTCAGCTCGAGCATCCGCAGGTTGTCGCACGGATGATTGGCCATCGTGCAAATTTTTACGATGTCGGGATCGAGCTTGCACAACCGGCCGTGTATCTCTTCGAGGTCGTCCGGCGTCTTTCGAAAGTCGTGAAAACTGACGATCCGCTTTGTGCGGCCGAAGCGGGGGATCGAAGCGGCCACGTCGGCCTCGATGTCGACGTATTCGACGTCCTCGGCAATCGCGGTTCGCAGCAGCAGTCGCCGCTGCTCCTCGCTGCCGACGAACTTTCCGCCGTCGATCGCGCGGCGGCAGGAGATCACCACCGGAGAGGGCCGGTCGGCAACCAACCGCTTGAGGTTCACCTCGCCGTTGATGTAATCCAAGCGGAGTTCGACCAACCGGGCACCCTGGTCGACCAGATGTCGATACTCGGCGATTACGTGTCGATGTCGGCCGCGGCCAATGCTGACGCAGATCATGGTTAGGGGCGAGGGGTTAGGGATATAAATATTAGTCCGTGTTTAGCCGCCGCGTCCACGCGGCGTCGGATCGTTTAGCCCGGCCACTCGTGGCCGGCGCGGGCGATCACACGTCCCCCATTGTGGCAAATCCATCCCGGAAAATCAAACCCGGCCATCGAACTCACCAACGTGGCAACGGATTGACCGTACCCCCGTATCGTGGTATGCTTTTTTGTGGAGGACTTGTGTCATGACCGTCGAAATCCCTTCCGAATTTCAGCGTTTCGTCAATCAGGTTATCGATGGCGGCAGCTACACGACTGAGTCCGAAGTGGTCGGCGATGCGCTTCGGCTCCTTCAGCAGCGCCGGCAACGGATCGAGGAACTTCGGCGGGAAATCCAACCGGCATTGGATCAGCTTGACCGTGGCGAGGGCATCGAACTGAAGAACGAGGAAGAACTGGATGCGTTCTTTGAAGACATCAAGTCGCGTGGTCGGGCGCGATTGGCCGCCGAGCGAGAATCGCAATGAAGCGTTATCGCCTGGACGCCAATTTATCTTCCCTTCCCGAATTCACCCCATTCACTTCCTCGCTTCTTCGTGAAGCGGCTGGCGCTGAACCGGCCGGCTCGGCAACGAGACCACCTGCACGCCGGCCGATTGCTGCTTCCGACGAAGGTCTTGGCAGATCGCGTCCAGATCGAAATCGAATTGGCGCGAGTAATCCTCGCGCGCCCGGCGCACTTCGTCCACGATTGTGTCACGCATCGATCTCTCCTTTCTCCAACAATTCTTGCGGAGTGCAAATCACGGGCGGCTCACAGCCCATTTCTCGGCATATCTCTTCAATGCGAGGCCGCAGTGCAGCGTTGGCAATGTGCGTACAATTCCAAGTCAACAGGTAGTTCATGCCGTTCGTCGCCGCCACGGCAATGTGAAGGGCATCGGCCCGCGCCTTCGCGGGCAACGGGATTCCGGCAACCAGCCTCTTGCCGAGCATCGTTGTCTGGTCGGTAATGTCCAGCCGGACAATCGGCCGGAGCGTTTCGATGCGTCGGCGGGCAGCGTCGCTGTCTCCCGCGCTCGCCTCCTCGAACACAAGCTGAGAGACATAGAGATCGAATATGCTTCGACAACCGATCCACCACTCGCGAGTGATTTCTTGGTTTGCAGCCATCACCAGATCGCGGCTGGGCCTAGCTGTCAAATAGCTGACAATCGTGGTTTCTAGGTAGACTCTCGGTTTCATGGAAGCTACCTGCCGCTTCTTGCATCTTGCCGGATAATCAGAACAGTATGGCTACAATAGATTCTACCGCGTCCAGGGGACAAATCAACCATCCCCTGCCCCCCTCACACCCTTTTGAACCGCTTGTCCAACTCTTCCCGCGTGAAGACCAGCGCAGTGGGGCGGCCGTGGGGACAGTGATGCGAGCCTTCCACCAAATGGCGCTGCTCCAAGAGGGCGGCGATCTCCTCCGGCGCGAGCCGGTCGCCCGCCTTGATCGCCGCCTTGCAGGCGATCGTGTGCAACAGGTCGTCCAACAGGTCGCGGCGGTCCGGTTGTTTTACCTCCGCGAGGATCCGTTCCAAAACCGCCCGCAATACTTCGACCGGAGGTATGTTTGCCAACATCGCCGGATAGCCGGAGAGCAATACCGTGTCGCCGCCGAACGACTCGACCCGTACGCCCAACTGGGCCAACAAATCGCGGTTTTCCAGCGCGGCGGCCGCCTCGGTGGGGCTGAGATCGACCGGCTCGGGGACCAACAGGTTCTGAGTCTCGACCGCTCCGGCCGATACCCGTTGTTTTAGTTGCTCGTACAAGATGCGTTCGTGTAGGGCGTGCTGGTCGATGATCGTCACGCCCTCCTCGCTCTCGGTCACGAGGTAGCGGTCGTGGACTTGCAAGGCGCGGGCGCTGCTGCCGGCTTGGGTGGCACTGCCGGCTTGCCCGGCAGTGGAAGATAAGGGGGCGGCATTGTCGGCGGGCGAGACCCGATCCAGCGGCCGCAATTGCAGCGGTGAGAAAGCGCCGGCTTCACCGGGGGCTGTTAGCCCCCGGCTAATGTCCTCTGACCTCTGCCCTCCGACCTCTGACCCCTGGTCCCTGGCCCCTGGCCCCTGGTCCCAAGATGCCACCTTGCCCTTGGCCCAATCGACGAGTTGCTGGCGCAATTGGTCCGTATGGGCCGCGTCGTGTGCGGCGGCCGCGTCGTCGCTCGACGCTTCGCCGCACGATTGTATCCGCGCGTGCAAATCGGTTGTCAGAAACTTGGCGCGGAGCATTGCCAGCAGTTGGCTGTACAGCCGGCCGGAGTCGAGGAAGCGGACCTCGAGCTTCGTGGGATGGACGTTCACGTCGACCAGCTCCGGGGGCATCCTCATCGTAATAAATGCGATCGGCTGGCGGCCGACCGTCAGCAGTCCGCGATATGCCTCGCCCAGGGCGTGTTGCAAGGCCCGGTCGCGGATGTACCGACCGTTGAGGAAAAAGTATTGCATCCGGTTATGACTGCGGCTGTGGCTGGGATGGGCGGCGTAGCCGGACAGCGAGACATCGTCCTCGACGCTTTCCACCCAGATCAGGTTCTCGGCCAGTTCGCGGCCGAAGCAGAGCGCGATCCGCTCGAGCCAGCCGCCGCCGACCGGCAGATCGAGGACCGGTTTGTCGTTGTGCCGCAGCGAGAAATGGACTTGTGTGGCGGGCAGGGCGATCCGCGTGAACGCCTCCGATACATGGCCGAACTCGGTGGCCGAGGTCCGCAAAAACTTCCGCCGCACCGGAGTGTTGTAGAACAGGTCGCGGACCTCGACGATTGTGCCCACCGGCGCGCCGCAAGGAACGATTTCGCTCAATTCCCCGCCGACGCACTCGATCTCCGCGCCGCTTTGGCCCTCGGGTGTGCGGCTGCTAAGCGTCATCCGGCCGACCGCGGCGATCGAGGCCAACGCCTCGCCGCGAAAACCCAGCGTGTCGACACGGAACAGATCGTCGGCCTCGGATATCTTGCTGGTGGCGTGGCTGGCCACCGCCAGGGGCAACTCGTCGGCCGCGATTCCGCCGCCGTTGTCCACCACGCGGATCGAATCCAAGCCGCCTTGCGAGACCGACACGTCAATCCGCGTGGCCCCGGCGTCCACGGCGTTTTCCATCAGCTCCTTGACCACGCTGGCCGGACGCCCGACCACCTCGCCGGCGGCGATCTTGTTCACCAGGCCTTGGGACAGTCGGTGGATGGGCACGAGAGAAGGGATTAGGGATTGGGGATTAGGGGACAACGCCCCGCGACTGTGGTCGCGGGGTGTTGAGACCAGTTTGTCACTGTTGATGCTGAAAAAATCGGAATCCGATTCTGTTCTATTGCGGCAGAAAAATCGTTTGCCGGCGGTCGGGGCCGACGGAGATGATCTCCACCGGACGGCCGAGCAGTTGGGCGATCCGCTCGACGTACTCCCGCGCCGCCTCGGGCAAATCGTCGATCGTCGCCGCGCCGTCGATTTCTTCTTGCCAGCCGGGCAGCGTCTCGTAGACCGGCACGACGCGGCGCAGATCGTCCACGTGGCTGGGAAAATCGACGATCCGCCGACCGTCCAGTTCGTATGCCGTGCAGATTTTCAGTTCCGACACACGGCTCAGCACGTCGAGCAACATCAAAGCCAGCGAGTCTGCGCCGCTCAGCCGGGAGGTGTAGCGCGCGGCCACCGCGTCGAACCAGCCGCAACGCCGTGGCCGCCGGGTGACCGTGCCGTATTCGTTGCCTTGTCGGCGTATTCTCTCGCCCGTGGCGTTGTCCTGCTCGGTGGGGAACGGCCCGCCGCCAACCCGGGTGTTGTACGCCTTGATAATCCCGATCACCTTGTCGATGTATCGCCCCGGCACGCCCGAGCCGGCCGAGACGCCCACGCCCGAGCTGTTGCTGCTGGTGACGAAGGGGAACGTGCCGTGGTCGATGTCCAGCAGCGCGCCCTGAGCGCCCTCGAACAGCACGCGGCGGCCGGCCTCGACCGCGTCGAGCAGGAAGGCCGTCGTGTCGGCGACGTGTGGCGCCAACCGCTCGGCGTAGGCGTGATACTGGTCGAATATCTCCTGGGCGTCGAGCCGGACGTCGGCCGAAAGGGCGGCGAACACTTCGTTCTTCGCGCGCACGATCCGCTCGATACGCGCGCGGAAGTCGGGCCGATACATGTCGCCGATGCGCACGGCCAGCGAGCGGCCGACCTTGTCGCTGTAGCAGGGACCGATGCCGCGCAGCGTGGTGCCGATCGCTTCGTCGCCGCACTGCCGGTCCAGCAGGCGGTCCTCCTCGAAGTGCCAGGGGAAGATCACGTGGGCCCGATCGCTGACGATCAGATTGTCGGCCACCTTCACGCCGAGTTTCGTGAGCGTGTCGATTTCGTCGAGCAGCGCGGCGGGGTTCAGCACCACACCGGTGGCGATGACGCACCGCACTTCGGGGCGGAAAATGCCGCTGGGCATCAGCGAGAGCTTATAGGCCCGACCGTCGCGGACGACCGTGTGTCCGGCATTGGCCCCACCCTGGTAGCGGACCACGATTTCGTGTCGCTCGGTCAGCAGGTCGACGACTTTTCCCTTCGCCTCGTCGCCCCACTGCAAACCGACCACGCAAGTAACAGGCACCGGAAAGCCCTCGATGGGTTATTGGCGGAAGTTTCCAAACGCACCAATTTATCAAGAGCATCGGGGCGCGGTCAAGTGCCCCTAGAATGCCGCCCTGTGATGGTCGCGCCTATGGAATTGCCGATTATCCACCGGGCGCGACCTCTTGACGTGGCTTTATGAGATCGCCAGATGCATTAAGGCCGCTGGGCCGTCACCAACGAGTTCATCGCCTCGTGCTTCAGCGCCAAACGCGGATTCTCGAAGCCGGCCGCGCGGAGGTCGGCGGCGAATTCGTCGAAGGTGAACGTGCCGCCGCTCTCGGTGTTCACCAGCATGTTGATGGCGAACAGAGCGCCTTGAGGAGGACTGGTACGGCACGGGTCCATCACCACGTCGCGGACCGCGATCCGACCGCCGCGCCCCAGCGCACGAAACACCTTGGCGAACAACTCGCGGTTCTCCTGCCGCGAATGCTGGTGGCAGATGGCGCTGACCCAGGCGAAGTCGGCCCCGCCGGGCAACTCGTCGGCGTAGAAATCGCCGGACACCAGCGATACCCGATCGGCGAACTCCGAGCCGGCCAGCCGTCGCCCGGCCTGCGCGATGGCCTCGGGCAGGTCGAAGATCACGGCCGTCGCGCCTGGCGCGGCGCGGAGCAGGGCCAGCGTCCAGGTGCCCGACGCCCCGCCCACGTCCAGCACGTGCTTGAACTTCAGAGGGCCGAGCCGCCGGACCACCTCGTCGGCCACGGGGCCGGAGACGGCGTGCATGGCGGCGATGAAACTTTCGATGTCCGCCCGGGGACCGCGGATGCTCGACGGCCGCGGCATGGGAATGCCCCCCTTCACCGTCCACGCCAATTGCGACCAGCCGCGCATCGTGTTCGTCGCGTGGCGCAACATGGGCAGGACCGTATCGGCGCCGTCCTCGACCAGCCAATCGCGCAACTCCGACGGCACGGAGTATCGGCCGTCGTGCTTGTCCAGCAGCCCGAGCGCGGCGACGGCGTCCAACAGCATGGCGGTCGCGCGGAGGTCGCAGTCGAGCCTTGCGGCAAACTCCTCGGCCGAAAGGGGCCGGTCGGCCAGCACGGTCCAAGCGTCCAGCTCGGCGGCGGCCCCGATCACGCAGGCCGGGCGAAAGCCATTGGCAAGTTCAAGTATCTGCTGTCGATTCGGTCGTGCGTCCGACATGGTAAAGACCTGTTTGTGGACGGGTTTCAATACGTGTTCGTTTAGCGACCGCCGGAACCGCTCTGCGCCGCGTGGACGCGGCGGCTAAACAGAAGTTTCGATGCAATGTCCGTTTAGCGACCGCCGGAACGACGGCCCCCCGTTCCAACGCAGTCCCCCGCGACAGCAGTTTACCGCATCAAACGGCTCGCAGCGATACCCCGTCCGTGGGTGGCGGCCGGCGATAATTTTATCCCGTTTTCTCCCGCCGGTTAAGTTACAATAGACAAGAGGAGGAGAAACGGATGCTGATGCGTTTAGGCATAATCGCGACGTTGCTGTGGCTTGTATCGGTTGCGCCGGCATCGGCCCAATTCAAGCAGGGCGAGGCCGAAGGACCGAAGGTAGGAAATTCCCAAGTGACCCGTTGGCGCGTGGGAGTGGAGGTCACGGCCTCGAGCGGGGCCTGTCTGGGCGGCAACGGCTATATATCCGTGCCCGCGGATTGGCCTGAACAGGAGGCCAGCGTAGTCGAGGAAGACGTTTCACCTGAGATCAAAATCCGCTACTCGACGATAGCCGGCGGCGTGAAGCTGATGAACATCAAGATGGGACGGCTCGCGGCCGGCCAGAAGGCTAAGGCACTCGTCACCTTCGAGGTTCGCCGCAGCACGATGCTGCCGCCCGAGGACACCGACCGCTACGTGTTGCCCGACGAAAAAAAATTGCCGCGGGAGATACGCCTCTATCTTACGCCCAGCCCGAAGATCGAAAGCCGCAGTCCGCGTATCCGCGAGTTGGCGAAAACGATCGGCGCCGGCGAGAAGAATGCCTGGAAGAAGGTCGAGGCGATCTACGACTGGGTCCGCGAGAAGGTGAAGTATCAGAACGGGCCGTTGAAGGGCGCCTTGGCGGCGCTGAAGGACGGCGCCGGCGACTGCGAGGAATTGACCTCGCTGTTCATCGCCATCTGCCGCGCGGCCGGCGTACCCGCCCGAACCGTTTGGGTCCCCGGCCACTGCTATCCCGAGTTCTATCTCTGCGACGAGAGCGGGAAAGGGCATTGGTTCCCCTGCCAGGCGGCGGGCACCCGCGAGTTCGGCGGCATTACCGAGACCCGGCCGGTGTTGCAGAAAGGGGACAATTTCCGCCCGCCAATCAAGATCAAGGGTAAAAACGAACGCCGGCGCTACTTGGACTTCGACATGCTCATCACGGGGAAAGTCAGCCCTCAGGTGAGGTCGTTCCGCGAGCAGGTGGCGAAGTAATGATGAATGTTGAGTGATGAATGATGAATAATTGAGTATTTTCGGTTATTGGCGGAACTGTACATGTCCCAACCGACGCGTTCTTTCCGTTGTTCCTTATTCCTCATTCATCATTCATAATTCCTCATTCTACATTCCTTCCGGGGCCTCTTGCCAAGCACGTCGCAAAGCCTCAAACTAGAGGTTGCATGTTTCTTAGCAGGAGTCCGCCATGAGCCAGCAGTTGAGAGCCAAGTATTCGACCGTCGCCGATTGGGACGCGGCCTACCGCAAGGGGACGCCGCCCTGGGACGCGGGCAAACCCCACGCAGAGTTGAGCCGCGTCCTCGACGAATACCAATTGCGCCCGCAAACGGTGTTGGAGGTCGGCTGCGGCACCGGGGCCGACGCGATCCTGCTGGCCCGACGCCGCTTCGAGGTCACGGCGATCGATTGTTCGCCCATCTCCGTTGAGCGGGCACGGCTGCGGGCCGAACAGCACAACGCCCTGCTACACTTCGTGTTGGCCGACGCCTTTGAGTTCGCCCCCAAGACCGGACAGTTCGACCTCGTCTACGACGCCGGTTTGTACCATTCAGTCCGCGAGGCACAGTTGGAACGGTACCTCGACATGCTGTGGCGGGTAACTCGATCGGGTTCCCATTTCTTATGTTTGGCCGGCGCGCCGGACGAGACGGAAGACGACGGCCCGCCGCAAGTCGGCGAGGACGAAATCCGCAACGAGCTGGGGCGGCTGTTCGAGTTCGTCCACCTGCGGCCGACGCGACTCGAAGGCGCGGACCCCAACCGACACCACGCGGCCTGGTCTTGTCTGATGCGCCGCTGAGAGCGTGTCTTGAAAATCTCCCCTTTCCCTTTGGGAGAGGGGTAGGGGGTGAGGGCGGGGCGAGAAAAGGTGTCGACACTATTTCCAAAAAAACGGAAAACGGGGGCATTCTCAATGCGCATATCCGGGCAGTATATCCCGCTTCCAATCCTTCCAAATGAGACCCGCCCCCCATAATTCTCCCTTTAGGGCCGTTGTGACTTATAGTCCGTGGACTACGAGTCCAAGTCGCTGATAGCCTCATGCCATGAGTCCGCGCGCCGACATTCTTGACCGCTTCGGGGACCGCGTCCGGGAATTACGTAAGGCTTCCGGTCTATCCCAGGAAGCGTTCGCCGACAAGTGCGGCTTGGACCGGACGTACATAAGCGGCATTGAGCGAGGCAAACGGAACGTGGCGCTAGTCAATATCGCAGTAATCGCGCGAGCGCTTGACGTCTCAATTTCTCAGCTAACCGCGGGACTATGAGACCCAAGACCAAGGACGGGAGGAGCGATGGAACGACGGGCCTTAGAAGAGTGTTTCATGCATGTTGACGCATTGACGTGCGGTCTGAAATGGGGAATGGTCGCGGCTGGAATCGGGTACGTCTACGAGACACTGGACAAACTTGACCGGACGCTATTGGACGCGGATTCCCCAAGAGTCGCCGGTTTAGTCGAATTGGCGAATCTTTCATCTGTCCTCGGGAATCTTCTGTCGACTGGAATTGTTAGAGCGTCGAACGGAGTTTTCGACCGCGCCGGCCCGCACAAGTATCAAGACTTGCGGGCTAACGCGAGTTGCCCCGAGGCGCGGAACATAGAAGTCAAAGTTTCGCTTGAAACCAACCGCCCGAAGGCTCACTTGCCCAAGGAAGGCCCGCACTTGACCTGTCGCTACGTTCTTGGCCGTGACGACGGATCATACACCATCGGGGAACGCGGAGACGTAGTGTGGATATGGGAAGTGCGATTCGGCCATCTGGAGCGGAAGCACTACAACATCAGCAACACCGAAGGCGACTCCGGGAAAACGGCGGTCGTGAACACGGATGGAATGCAGATACTTCAGTCTGTATACTTTGACACATCGCGCTGCCCTTACTCCTCTCGCAGCAAAATCCGGCAAGCCTTGGAATTAGACCTGGCTTTTCACGGCCTCGGCAATCGCCCTTCCAAGTAACGGTGGCACGGCCTCCCCAATCTGCTTCACGATCTGCGTCCGAGAGCCACAGAAAACAAAATCGTCGTCGAAGCTCTGAATCCGCGCGCCTTCTCTCGGGGTCAGCGCGCGGTCTTGCGTAGGATGAATACACCGATTCGAGGCCGGGTGTACAAAATTGACTGTGATTGTGATACACGGCTCATTGGCGAGTAGTCGGGAGTAACAAGAACTGAATCCGCTCGTTGTTAGACCCTCCGGCAGAGCCCACCTGTTAGTTCCTGCTAGTCGGATGATCTCAAGCATCCGGGGTGTATGGGCCGTCGCCGAGTGTAGAGTAACGGTCTTGGCGTTCTTGCGGCGAGCCCTTGCGTACTCTGAGGGCTCGACATCATCCCGGTATCCGGTTGCTCCTTTCCCCGCGTTCACTGGTGGCAAGTCTGATATTGCCTTTTCAATGGTGACGGCCAGGGGCAAGCCCGGCTCGAACAGCGGGAGCGATTTTTTTGCCAGCGATCCGCCCATCCCCCGCCCATCGAAGTGATGCGTCGCTGCAGGTAGCGAGGGTTTTGCCTTGCCCCTGCGCCCGAGTAGGATAATACGCTCACGCCGTTGCGGGACTCCGTAATTTACAGCGTTTAGGACGGCAAGATCGGTCGAATATCCCATCGCCTCGATGGAGTCCCGAATTGCTTCAAGGGTCTTTCCGCCCTTATGGTTCATCAGCCCAACGACATTCTCGAAAACGAGAAAGCGAGGGCGGAAGAAATTGACGAACACCGTGTACTGCTCGAAAAGGTTGTTCCGCCGGTCGTCCTCGTTAATCGACCGATAGGGGCGAATCGAAGAAAAGCCCTGGCATGGTGGGCCGCCGACAATTACGTCTATCCTATCGCGCACACCGCCGAGACGATCGGCAACATCGCGCACGCGCACGTTGCGAATATCGTCGGCAATCGCAATCGCCTCGGAGTTGTTCGCAGAGAACGTCTCAACGGCGTCTTTCTTGATGTCAATACCGAGAACAACGGTGAAATCCCCCGCCTGCATGAAGCCCTGGGAGAATCCGCCCGTTCCGCAAAATAAGTCAGCTACCGTCAACACGATTTGCGCCGCCTTCTACTCAACTTGCACGGTTCCGTTCATCGCCCTTCGCCGCAACCGCTCAGAGCGAACTTCGTCACTCTGAAGAGCACCGTGGTCGAGGGGCAATCGCAGCCATTTGGCGAGTACGTCTTTGACCACACGCAGGGACTGTTCCTTTATGACGAACATGTCCATCCATTTCCGCAATTGTTCGATGTCAACTTCTCGCGGCTCCAAATGCCGTTCGGTTGCCCATGCCGCCAACGACCGGGCAAGCGCTTTGACTCCGTTTTTCTGTCCTGCGAAGTCGAGAACCGATTGCCAAGTTCGGGTCCACGGCCCCTCAGGAGGGGCCGGCAGAAGGCCATCGACAGCCGCACGACGGATGATCCCCATGAAACACTGTGAAAGGGCCTGGATAGTGCCGGCGCTCGCGCCTTCGCTCCTCAGTTGTTCAACTAGCGCGCGACGAATCATTATTGGATCATCCAAAACCTGCGAAGCTAGAGGGCGGGCCAACCCCGCCTCCAGCTTCTCACATAGCTGACGCCACTTATGCGAGTTGACCTGCCCCTCCGCCCGATCCAAAACAGCTCTCAATGTTGGTACTCTGCTCATTCTGCCGGTCTCTCCATATGTTGTTCTCAAAGACTAATCGGCGGACCCCTCCAGAAATTGTCGAAGCCTGCGCCGTAGTCTCTGCTCGTCTTTCAATTCGCACTCCCAAACTACAAACACCCGCCAGCCTAGCCTGCGAAGGCGTTGCCTGTCCCGCTTGTCTCGACGGATATTTGAATCTAGCCGCATGGTCCAAAATCCCTGATTGCTTGACGGTCTCGTGGATCGTCGGCACCCTTTATGGCCGTGCCAAAAACACCCATGTACGAACACCACTTTCCGCCGCCCGGGAAACACTATGTCCGGCTTACCGGGTAGGTCTTTCCGATGTAGTCGGAATCGAAAGCCGAGGCCGTGCAACATGGATCTCACCCGAATCTCCGGCCCGGTGTCACCGCTCTTCACCTGGGCCATTACCCAACTACGTTTCTCCTTCGTGAACATGTCCGCCATGCCTGAATACCACCATTGATGAGTTGTTCTCTGCTGTCTGCAACTAGGCCGGGCGCACTGTAGACGATAAGTAACAGATTTCTCTGCTCTACGCAAGTGCTATTTAGTACTATTACAGTATATAGTATATAAAGGGACAACGATCATGGTTAAAGGGGATCACAGCCCTTAGGTCGGCCGGCGCGGAGTGGGCGGCGGGCGCGGGTGGATTTCACGGCAAGGCATTGACGCAGCGGTGGCGGGGTAGGAGCGGAGTACGGAGTGGGAGGCAGGGTGAGTTCGGAGGGCGGAGGACGGCCGCGACCAAGGGGGGCAGTCCCATGTGAACGAAGGGGGCGGGAGTCTCGCCAGTGTTAGCTCGAGCACGGGCAAAATGCCCGTGCCGCCCCGCCCTCCGCCCTCTAGTGCGTCATCGCCATCTGCACCAACTCCGCCAGCGACTTGGCCCCCATTTTCTTCATCAGCTTCGCGCGGCGGTCCTCGATGGTGCGGGTGCTGAGACCGAGTTCGGCGGCGATCTCCTTGTTCAGCTTGCCTTCGAGGATCAAGTTGAGCACCGCGCGCTCGCCGGGCGTGAGCCGAGTGAGGCGCCGCTCGACGCGCTGCCGTCGGGCGCGACGACGACGGTTCTGCAAGTCCAAATCGAGCGCCTTGCGGATGCTGTCCCAAAGTTCTTGTTCTTGGACCGGCTTTTCGAGGAAATTGACCGCCCCCATCTGCATTGCTTCCACCGCCATTGAGACGTTGCCGTGACCGGTGACAAAGACGACCGGAAGGGCAATCTTTTCGCGGATCAACTTCCGCTGCAACTCGAGCCCGTTCATGCCCGGCATGGCCACGTCGAGCACCAGACACCCGTGTCTAGGGGGACGATAGGCCGCTAGAAACTCGGCCGCCGAGGAGAATGCCTCGACGTGAGGAAACACGACTTTCACGGTCGCCGTCAATGCCCTCAACGCCGCCGGATCGTCGTCCACCAGAAAAACCGTGGCTTCGTCGTTCAAGGGACACCATTACCCGATAAGCTGGGCGGTCTGTTCCTGCTCCATCAAGTTCGGTTTACCACACTATTATTCTACGTCGCAACGTCTATAGTACGCTCAGTTACGTGGGAAACCACATCCTTTCTCTGGAATAGATTACTTTCGGTACCGGCAATCTCGTCGTTTCCGGCATAATTCGTCCCGCGGAACACGCGGATACCTGCTACTTCGAGTTTTACTGGATCGGGCTTCTGTCGCCAAAATTTCCGTGATAATGAATGTATGTCCCTAACGGCGGCATGTGCCGCCTCCTGCAATTAAGTGGGATTGGCCCGCAAAAACAGCTATTTAGCCCCGGGTGAATACACCCGGGGCACGGTGTGGTGTGTCCAACCGCTCTTCCCCGCCGTGTATTCACGGCGGGCTAAATGGTATTCACGGCGGGCTAAATGGTATTCACGGCGGGCTAAATGGTATTCACGGCGGGCTAAATGAAATTATTCCCGGACATTCACAATTTATTCAACGGGCCGACGAGCCATAGCGCGGTTTGTGGTAGGATTGCATGGCGTCACTCATTTAGCCGGCGGACTTGTCCGCCGCGCGGGGCGGAGGTGCTTCGCGGCTTGCAAGCACGCCGGCTAAGAACATCCACGCAACATCGTGTGTCATACTACACGCACCGAGGTCGATCGGGTGTCTTCCATAAAACGAATTTTAGTGACCGGCGGGGCCGGGTTCCTCGGCTCACACCTCTGCGAACGGCTGATCGAACGCCGCCACGACGTAATCTGTCTGGACAACTTCTTCACCAGTCAGAAGTCAAATATCTCGCACCTGCTGGACTGTCCCAACTTCGAGTTGATCCGTCACGACGTGACGCTGCCGATCTTCTTGGAGGTCGATGAAATCTACAACTTGGCCTGCCCCGCCGCCCCAGGCCACTACCAATACAACCCCATCAAGACGATGAAGACGTCCGTGATGGGAGCGATCAACATTCTTGGCATGGCAAAGCGGTGTCGGGCCAAGGTGCTGCAAGCCTCGACCAGCGAAATCTACGGAGACCCGGAAGTCCATCCCCAACCCGAGTCCTACCGCGGCGTCGTCAACCCGATCGGCCCGCGGGCCTGCTACGACGAAGGGAAGCGGGCGGCCGAGACCATTTTCATGGACTACCACCGCCAGAACCGGATCAACGTCCGCATCGTGCGGATATTCAACACCTACGGCCCGCGCATGCATCCCTTCGACGGCCGCGTGGTGTCGAACTTCATCCGTCAGGCGCTGGCCGGCGAGGACATCACGATCTTCGGCGACGGCTCGCAGACGCGCTCCTTCTGCTACCGCGACGAATTGGTCGATGGAATGATCCGCATGATGGACGGCCCGAACGATTTCGTCGGGCCGGTGAACCTCGGCAACCCCGAGGAGTTCACGATCCTCGAATTGGCCGAACTCGTCCTGGAATTGACCGGCTCGCAGTCGAAGTTCATCCGGCAACCCTTGCCGATCGACGATCCGATGCAGCGCCGGCCGGACATCGCCCTGGCCGAGCGGCGTCTCGGTTGGCGGCCGGCCGTTTCGCTCCGCGAGGGGCTTCTGAAAACGATCGAGTGGTTCCGCTCGATCGACCTGAACCACTATCGCCCCCCGACGCCTAATTATTAGCCCGGATAATTCATAAAGGGCGCCATGCGGCAAGCGCAGCTTGCCCGTGGTGCGACATTGAGGCCACGGGTAAGTTGCGATTACCCATGCCACCCGATTCCAGGCTTTATGAATAATCCGAGATAGCCGCGAAAAAAAATGGTGGGACCGCGCTGCACTTGTCCCACCCTACTTTTCCATCGCCCCCCGACGCCCAATCATTAGCCCTGATAATTCCCGTCGTGGCGGAACGTTCCGGTTGCGCCGATTATGCCGACCGCTTGGGGTATATGCGCCGCTGGTAGCGGTTCCACGCCGGAAATTGGCTCAAGAAATCGGCGTCGGGCCGTTCAGACCCTTGGAAAATCGGCCGCGCCCAAGTACACTCGATTCTTATGGGGCGGCAACCGTCGGCTCGATCCACTCCGGTGATATTCATGCACAGTTTGCATCATCCTCAGCCCGACGAGGTCGAGCAACTGCTCCGCAACGCCGAACTGCGCGACGAGTTGGAGCGTTACTTCGACGAGTCGATCAGCCGGGTGAACGTCCAGCACTTTACGCTGGCCGCGGAAAACGAGTTTCTGGCCGCCATGTTGGCCTGGGAACAGGCCCCGGTGTTGCCGATCTACCGCTGGTTCGATCCCGAGCTGCGCCCGCCCCGCCCGGAGTCGTTGGACGGCGAGTGCCTGCACAAAATCCTCTGGGACGTTGTCCGCAAGCTCTATCAGAAGCGGATCGTGTTGGATTTCACCGGCCATCTGGGCGACCGCGAGTTGTATCGGTTGCTCTTCCGCGACATCCTTTCGGCGCGGGAAAAGAAGCTCGACTGGCCGAAGAACTATCTGCACTGGGACTGCACGGGCGCCAACCGCGACCCGGAGATTTGGCTCCGCTACTACGCCACCGACGAGGAGCGAGAGGACTGGGCGGATCTGTACAACCAGCCGCTTCCTCCGGCGCTGCCGCTCCCCTATCCGCGTCACTTGCCCCGCGAGCCGGGCTAAGCTTATTTGGTGCGTCGCGGACGCACCCTACTCTGGTTGGTTCCAAGTTGTAGTTGATAGGGGTAGGGAAGGCCGATTGAGTTCGGCCTCCCCTCCCTCCGAACCGGACGTGCGGATTTCCCGCATCCGGCTCTCCGGTTAGTGGTATTACCTCCAAGAGGATTGATGAACCGAGACCGAGAGGGAGACAAGG
>JAHIKV010000153.1 GCA_018897395.1 Planctomycetota bacterium
AACCTTGTCTCCCTCTCGGTCTCGGTTCATCAATCCTCTTGGAGGTAATACCACTAACCGGAGAGCCGGATGCGGGAAATCCGCCAGTCCGGTTCGGAGGGAGGGGAGGCCGAACTCAATCGGCCTTCCCTACCCCTATCCGACTACCGGCCGCTTAGCTCATGCACCGCCTCGACCAACGCGACGACGTTCTCCGGCGGGGTTTGCGGCAGGACACCATGGCCGAGGTTGAATACGTGGCCCGGGCGGCCGGCGGCTTGGCGGAGGATTTCCTTCACCCGGCGGCGGATTTCCGGCGGATCGGTCAGCAACACCACCGGATCGAGATTCCCCTGAATCGCCCGGTCGTAGCCGATCGCCCGCCATGCGTCGTCGAGTCGAACTCGCCAATCGACGCCCACCACGGCCGGGCGTTTCTTCTTGCCGAAGGCCTCGCCCAACAGCGGCAGCAGCGCAGGGTTGCCGGTGGCGAAGTGGATCGCCGGTACGCCGGGCCGAAGCCCCTCGATCACCGAGCGGCTGTGCGGCAGGACGTAGCGGCGGTAGTCGTCCGGGCCAAGGCAGCCCGCCCAACTGTCGAAGAGCTGCACCAACTGCGCGCCGGCGTCGATCTGGGCGTTCAGATAAAGGGTGACCGCGCGGGCCAGCCGGCCCATCAGCGCGTCCCACGCACCGGTGTCGGTGTACATCAGTGTTTTGGCGAGCCGATAGTCGCGGCTCGATCCGCCCTCGATCGCGTACGCGGCAAGCGTGAACGGGGCACCGGCGAAACCAATCAGCGGCAGCGCCGGATCGAGGCCCGCCCGCGTCTTGCGGACCACCTCCATGACGAACTCCAACGGCTCGACGGTTTCCAGCTCCAGCAGCCGGTCGACTCCGGCGGCGTTGTGGATCGGATTGCCGAGCACCGGACCTCCGCCGGCGGCGAAGTCGAGCCGCATACCCATCGGCTCGAGGATCAGCAGCAGGTCGGAGAAGATTATCGCCGCATCGACGCCGATCCGCTCGACGGTCGTAAGCATGACCTCGGCCGCCAGCTCGGGGTTCTTGCACAGATCGAGGAAGGAGGTCTTCCGCCGCAGTTCCCTGTAGTCGGGCATGTAGCGGCCGGCCTGCCGCATCAGCCAGACGGGCGTCCGTCGGACAGGCTCGCGCCGGACGGCCCGCATCAAAAGGCTATTGACCCACGCGGGATCGGACATTGGACGTAGGAGTTCGGATGTAGGGTGTAGCGTGTAGGGTGGGTCAAGCGCAGCGCAGCCCCACCAAAAGCAGTAGAAAAAGATGGTGGGGCTGCGCTGCGCCTTGACCCACCCTACTTTTCTTTTCCGTTTTCGCGGCGTGCAAGCACGTCGGCTAAACGTTCCGCCGCTATCCTACATCTCCGGTCCCAAATCCTCAATCCCCTATCCCCGCCGCCAGCGCCGCCGGGCGAGTGTCGCAAGGAATCCGACGATTAGCAAAGCGAGGGTTGACGGCTCGGGCACGACCGTCAGGTTATCCATCGCAAAGTAGGCCGGCGTGTTCATACCCCACGCGCCGGTGTCGGAAGAAGTCAACGTGAATTGCAGGCTGCTCACGTTGTCGCCAAGCCCGGTCAAGTCCACCAGGGTCCAGTCGTCAACTATGTAGTCGTCGGCGCTGTTCTCGAAGTGATAGTCGGCCAGATGGAAATCGACCGTGCCGGTTTCCGCGCCGCCGGCGTCAAAGCCGGCGATCGTCAACAAGAACCAATCCTCGTCGGTTTCGTCCACGCCGCCGAACTTCTTGGCGAAGCTGTCGCCGTTGAGCATCGAATGGTAGGCGTAGGCGTTGTTGGTGAAATACGCCGACTGGACGAGGGTGGGCACGGCGAAGCTGACGGTCGGAACCGAGTACCAACCGCAGTAGGCCACTCCGTAGTAGTTGGGGTCGCCTTGCCCGCCAGCGGGGCTGGCGATGGCCGTGTATTGACCGCCGGTTCCGGTCGAGGCGGTGTCGGTTCGGTTGGAATAGGCCCAGCCATCCCAGTAGTGCATTTCCATACTGGAATAACTGGAGTAGTAATGTTCGTGGTAGTTATTGAAGGTTGCGCCCCGGCTGTGGAACGTGTTGTAGTCACCACTGCCGTTGTCGTAGGAGGTGTCCACGCCGTCCCACTGGCTTTCCAACGGCACAAAATCCACCACGGTAGCCTGCGTCGCTTCAAGCGGCAGCAGTAGGCCGACGGCCAGCGCGGCGATCGGCGTACACCATTTCCACGTTTTCCTAAGCGTGCGTTTCATCAGTAGCTCCTCTGCAAACAAAAATGAAAATGAAACAGAATTCATCGTTTATGCTGGCGCGCCACCGGCACGATTATTGGGAAGTTTCCATGTTTGTGGGGCGTTCGATCTCCATTTCAAAAATCGCCGACAACTTCGCCGCCGGCGCGGGTGCAAATCGCGGCGAGGGTTTGCAGTTGCATTGTTTCGCTAAGAAACCGCACGGAGCCGTCGCAGAATGCACCGTTCGCTCCGTTGGGATGCTGGCTGCGAATTTCGTTTTCCGGGTAAATGCCCTTGGCCGGGTCGGGCGGGAAGTTGATCGCGTATGCTTGGTCGAAGATATTCAACCCGTTGATCCACTGACCGTCGGCCCAGGCCGAGTCCTCGGAAACGATCAACGTGTTGGAGGTCCCGTCTTTGATGTCGCTGACGCTGATGGCCCGCCCGTAGAGCATCGCGCCCTTGGGCGGGTTGTTCTGACGAGCGGGTCCGCCGGGAAAACGGATGCGCTCGCCGTAAATACCGCCGTAGTCGGTGGCGCCGCGGCCGCTGGTCAGGCAGGACGACCTGGCGACGGTCGGGCAGATATAAGTCGAAACGACCACGGCAGCCGCCCGGGCGTTCTCCGCGCTATCGAACGCCTTGGAGAAATCAATCTGGTCGTGGAGCGATTGCTGCTCGATGTACGGCAGCAAAAAGGCCGACCATGCCAATTGCCGGCCGTCAGCGCCGTATGGCTTGCCGGTTTTCGGATTGATCATCGACCGATGTTCGATCCCGCCCGGCGGAAAACATCCGCAGACCTCGTGATAGCCGTGCAGCCCCAGGCCGATCTGGCGAAGGTTGTTGAAGCAGGAAACCCGCCGCGCCGCCTCGCGGGCAGCCTGCACCGCCGGCAACAACAACGCCACCAAAACGCCGATGATCGTAATGACCACCAGCAACTCGATCAACGAGAAACCAGCGCTCCACGCGCGGCGGGAAAGCCCACGGGCTAAACGTGCCATTGGAAAACCGGAACAGCAAGACGCCGACAATTATTGCGGCCTCTGTCCCTCGCAACGGGCCGCAGCCAACGCGTTGGTAGGTCTTCTGGCTCCCGAGTTCGGGCCGGTCCGGCCTTCTCACCGCACGCGCGGCAATGGCCAATCAGATCGGACCGCCCTAATTTCACTCGGTTACAGCGGCGGGGCCGCCCCGGATTTGCACCGGAGTTCCCTGTTTGTCGGCCTTTCCCACGGGAAAGGCCGACCACCAACGCACGTCGTAACGGACATGAATCTAGCAGAACGGCCCGACGTTGTCAAATGGGCCGGAAAAGAAAATCCGCCCCCCGTTTATTGACCCCGGGGTAGATAATATCGCCGCAAAACGGGCGCCATTGGTAAGCGGAGCTTACCCGTGCGGGGTTTCCGCGTTTTCTGGGACACGGGTAAGCCGTGCTTCCCCATGCCACCCGTTCCAATGGCCTTCCGCAACAGAAAATACTTACAATAAGCGGAGTTCCGTGGACAACATGTGCAATTATCGTGAATTGCGTCTGCCGTCCCCGGAACTCCCTTTCGCTTAACGCCTTTACGTTCGCGGCTGCAAGCGGTTTACCATTCCGATTGCTCGAACTGTTTCTCGCTTTTCACGTTTGGCATTCCAATCAGACTCGTGGAGTCAACGATCAGCCCGTCCTCGGCCGCCTTCAGCGCCAAGTTTGCCTCGTAGTATTTGTGCTCGTCGGCAAGCCTGGTGGCCTCGGTGACGCATTTTATCGTCGCCTCCAAGGGCATCAACACGCAAGTGTACGTCACGTCGATCTCGCCGAGCCAAAGCTCGTTGATCGCTTCCTTGCTTTGACCGTTTTTGAAGAACTTGTTCGCCTTGTTGATGTGCTCCGCTTTTTCGGGCGAAAGGACGTAAGTCTCGGTCAAGGCGACGCGGCCGTCGATGGGAATCCAAGCCATTTGCGCGGTTTGGGTCTTGCCCGTGACGGTTTGTCCGCCGCCGGTGGTTTTCGAGAACGGCGTGAACGGCGACGCGTTCTTCGTGGCTGCATACAAGCCGTTTTTCGCCTTGTTCAGCATCTGGGTCGTCACGTTCGGTTCGCCGTTGAAGATGGCGACGCGCGCGGCGCGGACCGCCTGCATCGCGGCGAAACCGTCTTGCGAAACCTTCATCTGGATCTCTTGCGCCGGCGTGTTCGCCTTGGCCGGATAATCGGCGGCCGTACAGAACGAACACAACGCGAGCGTCAGCGCCAATAGGGAAATAACAACGGTCTTCACGATCCACCTCCTCGAATGGTTGAACCCGGCGGGAGAAGCCGGCCGGCGATACGATTCGACCTCGGATACTTCCCCACCTGAAAATATATAGGTCACTCGACGGCGCCATTCATGGTTATGCGTGATTTTCGCATTCCCGAGCGGGCCTATGGATTCTTCGCCGCGTTCGGAACGGCAAGTTCCGACCCGTTCCCCCCCTCACATCCGTCATTATCTATAGGTTCCGGTATTGATTATGCCCTATGTGCCGGGTATTCGTAGCGGCAACTCGGCGGCCGGGGAACGGGGCCGGCTGGGGACTGGTCCATTTTTCGGCTGGAAAACGTGTTTGGCGAGAAAAGCGCCGGCCGAAAACATGGACCTGTCCCCTTCCGCGACGCCAGGGGGACAGTCCCATTTTCGCGGCCGATACGTGGATTGGCGATGCAACATCCGCCGCGCCGCGAAAATTGGGACAGTCCCCCGCGAACGGTTACTCCAAAGGCGTCTATAGCGGTTTGATGGTGCTGACCCACAGCAGGGGCTTGCCGGCCTCGTCGCGGCGGACCTCGAACTTCAACCGCGCCTGAAACAACAGCTTCCGCAGCGCCAGGCTGTAGGTCGTCCGGCTCCGGGGGAGCGAGACAATGACCTTCTCGGGGTCGATGCCGTGATGTTTTAGCGCGTTGTGGTCGATCAGCACCGGCGCGCCGAGGCGTTTGCCGATCGCCTTCAAGGCCGTGGCGGCCGATACGTTTTGCACGTTGACGTTGTGGAACTCGAACAAGGCGGGCAACACGTCGCGGGCGGAATCGTCGGCCTCTGCGCCGACCGGCCAACACTCGACGCCCGGCCGCGCCGCGGCCGATTCGTAGGTTAACTTTCCGCCGGAGGTTCGCGGCGCGAAGCACAAGCCCGCCGAGCGAAGCAAATAGGCCAAAGCCGTCCCGCGGGCGAAGCCGTTCAATTCCTCATCAATTTTGTCGTCGCCCAGCGCTCCGGCCAGACGAGAGTCGATCCTCAGCGACGGGTTCAATCGAGCGGCGATTTTCTCGATCGCCCGACGCCGGGCCATGCCTTGGGTGTCGAAGCCGACCGGCACGGCGAGATCCTTTTTGACTCGGTTGTACTCCGCTGCGGTCAGACCGAACGCGCCCTTCTTCGCCCGGGACGAAGGGGGGCCGTTTTCGGCCAAGTCCTTCAACCATTGGGCAAGCAGGCCGATTTCGCCGCGTCGAAAACGTCGCCCCGGCAGCTCGATTTCATTGCGGGAGAGCACGATCCCGGTCACCACGTACTCCGGGTTCTCGGCGGCGCCCCGAGTGTCGATCGCCGGTTTGCCGGCCTCTTTGACGGAGCGGATCCGCACGTTGCGGATGCCGGCCCGGCCCAACGCTTGCGACCATTCCTGAAAGGCCAGTGCCGAGCTGCGGCTATCGCCGACCAGTTCCAAGCGGACCGTCCCGGCCGCATGGGCCGACGCGGCGGAGGCTGAGAATCCGACCAGAACAAACAATAAAACCGATGGTGAGAGGCGAGTTTGCATGGTTGATACTCGGGGGGGGGTACAACGATTCCGCCGGGAAAACGCACGATCAACAACAGATTATAGCACGGGGTCACCCCTCCAAGAGAAGCTACTTGCAACCGTAATCCGGACTTTTGCAAACTAGGCTAACCGTATTTTAGCGAACATAAGGTCAAGGTCCTTTTCGTGTTTCCGGACTTGTTGGACAACCCAGGCAAGGGTGGCGCGGAGCGTCTCGTTCAGCATCGCTGGGCAGGGCCATCGCGGCGAATATCCGCTCACCCGCCCGGCGCTCGTACAACGGACGAAGCCGATCCAGAACTTCCGCACAGTTCAGCTTATAGGCAAGGGTGTTCATGGCGGCATGATACTGGAAATTGCCGGGGAAGAAAAGGGATCAGTCGGTCTGGCCGGAAAGCGTGGCTCGCCCCCGAGTAATCCGTAGGGTGTGTCCTCGACACACCACAGACAAATAGGTCATGCTTTCCAGAATTTCAGGTGCGTCGCGGACGCACCCTACGCTGCTTACAGGCCGGCTAAACATTGGGTGAGAAAGGCGGGCAAAGGAACCTCCTTTTCCCTCCTCCCTCCTCACACATCTCCCTTCGACCCGCTAGAATGAACTCCATGCCCCGCAGTTTTTACATCCAAACGGTCGGCTGCCAGATGAACGTGCTCGACAGCGAGTTGATCGCCGCCGAGTTGCGTCGGGCGGGGTACGTGCCGGCCGACGGCGTTCGACGCGCCGACGTCGTGCTGCTGAATACGTGCAGCGTCCGCGCGCACGCCGAAGATAAAATCTACAGCGCGCTGGGGCGATTGAAAAACGCCAAACAGTACAATCCCCGGAAAATCATCGGCGTGCTCGGCTGTATGGCCCAAAAGGACCGGCAGCTCATCTTCAGACGCGCGCCGCACGTCGATCTGGTGGTCGGGCCTGGCCGATTGCACCGCCTGCCGGAGCTGTTGGCGCGGGTCGCGGACGGCGGGGGCCCTTGCCTGGAGGTGAGCCTAGACCGAGCGGCCGACGACCGTGCGGCGGTCCGGCAAAGCTTTGTCCCCTTCACGCCGCGACGTGAAATAATGGGGACAGGCACCTCGCGGGATTGTCGTTTGGCCGGGGCTTCGCACAATGGCTCGGAGCCAGTCCCCATTATTTCACGGTCCGCCCCGCACCAGGCGATGGTGCGGATCATGTCCGGTTGCGACAAGTTTTGCTCTTATTGCGTCGTACCTCGGGTGCGTGGGCCGGAGCAGAGCCGCCCGGCCGCGGCGATCGTCGATGAAGTCCGCCGGCTGGCCGACGCCGGCTGCCTCGAAGTGATCCTGCTAGGGCAGACGGTCAACGGCTACAAGGACCGCACCGGGCAGCGGACTATCGCGCTGGCCGATCTGCTCGCGATGCTCGACCGGATCGAGGGGCTCCGCCGAATAAAGTTCGTCACCAACCATCCCCGGCACATTACCAAGAGTCTGTTGGAGGCGGTGCGCGACCTGCCGAAGGTCTCGCCCTATCTGCACGTGCCCGCCCAAAGCGGCTCCGACGCGATTTTGCGGCGGATGAAGCGGGGCTACGGCGCCGCGACCTACCGTGAAATGCTCGATCGCATCCGCGAGACGGTCCCCAACGCGGCCGTCACGAGCGACTTCATCGTCGGTTTTTGCAGCGAGACGGAGGAGGATTTTCGGCAGACGGTCGAGCTGGTCCACGACGCCCGGTTTAAGAACAGCTTCATTTTCAAGTACAGCCCGCGGCCGGAGACCAAGGCGGCCGAACTGTATGCCGACGACGTGCCGGAGGCAGTCAAGCGGCGGCGGAACAACGAATTGCTGGCGATCCAGAATGCCATCAGTTTGGAGGACAACCAGCCGTATTTTGGCCGCGTGGTCGAGATTCTGGTCGAGGGGCCTAGCAAAGCCGCACGCAAGCAAGCGGCGGTGATTACGGATGGTGCAACAGCCGGCAGCCCTCACCCTGGCCCTCTCCCGAAGGGAGAGGGGACGGCGCAGCTGGTGGGCCGGACGGTTTGCGACCGGATCGTGGTCTTCGACGGCCCGCGAGAACTGACCGGCCGAATCATGCCGGTGCGGATCGACAAGGTGGATGCGTTTACGCTTTTCGGCTCGATGCCCGCTGCAAGCTATACTTGCCGAGGGAATTTGCGTTGAACGACTCAACCACACACACGACCGGCTACGCTCGGCTGACGCCGCTTCAGGCGCGGGTCGTGCTGGTCGCGATTGCGATCGTCGCTCTGCTTGGCGCGATTGTAACGCTCTCGCCGTTGGGAAGCAGCAATCTGGACCCGAAACGGGACGAGGCGGGCGACGTGGCCCTGTATCGGGCCGAGGCGGAACGCATCCACCGCGGCGAGGGTTACTACCAGGCCGCCGCCGCGGAACTGGCCGAACGCGGCTATCCGACCCGAAGCGCGTTCAACTGGCGCACGCCCCTGCCGATGTGGTTGCTGGGCAAAATGCCGACGATTGTCTGGGGCAAGACGCTGTTGGGTGCGATGGCGATTGCCCTGATGCTCTTGGCCTTCGAGGCGCTCGCCCGCGAAGAGGACGCGAAAAAGGGGACCGGTTTACGGCGGCTTGGGATTCCGGCGGCCGGCGTGTTGCTGCTTAGCGGCCCGCTGTTGCCGACGTTCTTGGGCGACCTATTCTTTTTGCCGGTGCTTTGGGCGGGCGTGCTGATCGCGCTGTCGGTTTGCGCTTATGGCGTACACCGCCCGTGGTTGGCGGTGACGTTCGGCTTGGCGGCCGTCGTTTGCCGCGAACTGGCCTTGCCGTATTGCATCTTATGCGCCGCGATTGCCTGGCGGAACGGACGGCGCGGGGAGCTGACCGCCTGGCTGATCGGACTGGCGGCGTGGTTCGTGCTGTTCGGCCTGCATTGGCGGCAAGTAAGCGAATTGATTTCAGCCGACGCCAGGGCACATCGTCACGGCTGGCTGCAACTGGGCGGGGCGGGGTTCGTCATCTCCACCGCGCAGATGAACGCCTACCTGTTGCTCCTGCCGCAATGGGTTTCGGCATTATATCTAGTGGCGGCGATGGTCGGATTGGCCGGCTGGAGCAGCCCGCTGGGCACGCGGGTCGGACTGAGCGTGTGTCTATATCTCGCGGCGTTTGCCGCCGTCGGGCAGAGCTTCAATCAGTATTGGGGCGCGTTGATCGCCCCGCTTCTCTGTTTCGGCGTGGTCCGGCTGCCGGCGTCGATTTGCGACTTGTGGCGGGCCGCGACCCGAACGTCGGCATGTCATGCGCCGTTTTGCGGGTGAGCGTCGTATGTTTAGCAGCCGCCGGCACGGCGGTTTGCGTTGGAACACGGGCCGCCGTGCCGGCGGCCGCTAAACGGACGTCGCATTGTCATTCCGAGCATCATAGCGAATGCAGCGTGAACAACTCCGGCTCGTTCATCTCCACGGCTGCAATTCCGGTGTTGCGGTGTTTTTCGGAAATCGTTCCCTCTTGGAGCAACTGTTCCGCTTGCTCCAACAGTTCGACGTAAGGAGCGTCGCCGGAGTGGGGTGGCACTGGCGTCTCGCCAGTGGTGGCCGGAGCACGGGCAAGATGCCCGTGCCACCCCGCCGCTTGTTCCACCGTGGCGAAGTTCACCGTGCGATCGACGACGTACTGCGGTCTGCCGCGGACCTGATCGTAGATGCGGATGACGTATTCTCCGAGGATGCTTATGCCCAGGGCATTCAAGGCGCCGAAGAAGCTGCCCATGAGCATGTACGACGTCCAGCCGGGAATGGCCAGGTCGGTGAACAATTTGCAGAACAAAGCCCAGCCGCCTAGCGTCAGAAATACAATCGCGGCAACCGTTCCGATGAAGTGAAAGATAGTCAGCGGAAACGAGGAGAAGGAGAAGATCGCGGTTTTCGCCAGGCGGAACAGGCCCCGCAGCGACACCCGGGGATGATTGTCGTAGCGTTCGCCTCGTTCGACGACGATTCCTTTCTGGCGGAACCCGACCCACGATCGCAAGCCGGGGAAATACCGGTCGCTTTCGCCCATCGCCAAGATGCGTTGTACCACCCGCCGGTCGATCAACCCGAAAATGCCCGCCTCCGCCGGGATCGAGATGCTTGCCACGGCCGACATCAGCCGGTGGAAGGCGGTGAAGAGGAAGCGTTTCGGCAGTCCCTCCTTGCGTTGTACACGAACGGCGTAGACCACGTCGTATCCTTCGCACCAGACGGCCATGAAGCGCGGGATGGCCGCCGGGTCGTCTTGCATATCGGAGTCCATCAGCACCACGACGTTGCCTCGCGCGTGGGCCAACCCCGCCTGCACGGCCGCCTGGTGCCCGAAGTTCCGCGACAGGTGGACCACCCGAATCTTGTCGCTCGATGCGGCCAGTTGATCGAGTATCCGCGGGCTTTCGTCGCCGGAGCCGTCGTCGACGAAAACGATTTCATATTGCATGGTGTACGGATTGAGCACTTCGGCGATCCGAGCCGTGAGGATCGGAATCGCCCGGGCCTCGTTGTAAACCGGAAGCACGACGCTCAGCAGCGTCTCCTCGCAGGGAGGGCGAATAGATTCGGTTTGGTTGTTCATTGGAGACAATCCTCCGGCAGCCTCGACTCCGGCCGGACCGTGAAGTCGAGAAAACAAAGTGATATCAAACACAATCCAAGGCACGAAGCCATCCATCCGCGTTGCAGACTTTCCGGGCGGAACTCGAGGACGATCCGGTGTTTTCCGGTGGTCGTCAGGCAGCCGATGAAATCGCCGTTCACGCGGTAAACCTCGCACGGCCGGCCGTCGATCGTGGCCCGCCAGCCGGGGTGATGGCTCTCGGCCACCGCCAGCAACTGCGGGGCGGGACAATCCACCTCGATATCGAGCCGCCCCGGGCGCTCCGCCGTCAAGACGGCCTTGCCCGGCTCCGACGCCGGCAAACCGAGCGGCACTTCGACCAGCGCCGTGGTGTCGGGGCGGATTGTCGAGATGTCGGCGCCCGGATCGCTGCTGGTCCGCGTTTGAGAGAGCAACCGCACGCGAGGCAGCGGGTCGGGCACTTCCAGCCAGCGATCGTCATAAGGTTTCAGCCCGACGACGGCGGAAGTGGACTGATTCTTTTGGACCCAGCGGACTCCGGCCACTCGCAACGCGGGCAAGAGTCGATAATCGAGCCGTTTGTGCGGCGCCAGTCCGGCGTATCCGTCGGCCCGCGGCCAGCCGCGGAGCGTCATCAGGTCGCCCGTGCGAAGCCCCGGTTCGTCGAACTGCAACAGGTCTCCGACGACTCTTCCGTCAGGCTCGCCGGGCGGTGTGCGCGCCGATGCGACGTACCGTTCGAGCACGTCGTTGTGGGAATATACCGAGTAGCTCATACCGTAGCAGCCCAGATCGGCGGCGGCAAACAAGATCAATCCGATCAGTGCCGCGAAGTGGCCCCTCGCGGCCAAGGCGACTAACACGGCCGCCACGGCAAGCAAAAATGGTCCAACCAGAATCGCGGGCACGGCGCCGATCTCCGGCTGATGTCGAAGCCCCAGGGCGACCGCGGCCACGGCAGCCGAAAATCCGACGATGCACCACAGCGGCTCGAAGTCTTTCCACAGATTCCGCCAGAGGCGACGCCTCTGGATCGGTGCGGGTGGCACGCCCTTCGTTGCGGCGGGTGGCACGCCCCTGAGCGCAGCGAAGGGCGTGGTTGCCCGGGAAAGCACGCCCTTCGCTGCGCTCAGGGGCGTGTCACCCTTTCGATTCGGTATGTTATTGGCGCGGTTTTTTCGGGTGAGCTTGCACTCGTGGGTCAAGAGCACGAATCCGATCGCCGCCAGAACGGCCGAGGCCAACTGGAAAAGCACCAAGTAGCGGCTTGGGAAGCGAAATATTCCGACCAGCGGCAGCCAGGTCAATACGCAGTATAGCGGTCCGAAACGTCCGAACGCCAACAGCAACGCCGCGACGGCAAAGCCGAACGCGGCCCACGCCAGCCGCGAGAGCGACCCCAGTTCCCTGCGACGGGCAATCAGCCAGACCACCAACACCAACGGCGCCGCGCCGAGGTATAGGCCGTACTCGTGCGTGCTGTCGCCGACCACGCGGTTGGCGAACAAATACGGGGCTACCAGTTGCAACAGGTTCATCGGGTGCAGCGATCCCCACGAGGCGAAACATCCGCCGGCCGAAAACCGCGAGCTGTGCAGCCAGGCGTCCAAGGTGGGCAGCAATTGGACTCCGCCCAGCAGCAACCCGATCCCCTTGGCGATAACCAACCGCGGCCAGGTTTGAGTCGTGCAGCCGACGCAGTTGTCGCAGGTGAAGTGCACGTCGCATCCGGCCCGCGCGGCGTACTTGTATGCGGTCAAGAGGAATACGGCGTAGGCAATTTCGGCGAGCAAAGAGAGCCAGACGAACTGGGGATAGCCCAACAACAGTTGCGATCCGGTCAACAGCGCGATCAGCGCGGCGGCCAAGGCGATCTTACGGCGCCGCGCGTCGAGCAACACCACGTCGATGGCCCACAACAACCAGGGAATATGAGCGATCACCGCCACCGCGTTCGGATGCACGAAGTGGAGCAGATTGAAACTGGAGAAGGTGAACAACAGCGCGCCCAAAGCGGCGCCGCCGCCGCGGCCGATCCGCCGCCGCAGCAACAGCCACGTGCCGAGCATCATCAGCGGATAGGAGAGCAAACACTCCCATCCCAACGCGGCGCGGAGCGGAAGGAGCCGGTACAAGAGTTGGTGCAGCGGATGGTAGACGCCCGCCTGTCCTTCGCCGGTCAGATAGAATCCGGAGTAAAGGGCGGGCATCCAGTCGTGTGCTTCGCCGCGGGCGATCTGTTCCGCGTAGAAGGCGCGGACGGGTAGATGAAACGCGCCCAGGTCGTCGGCCGTGTAGACGCGGCCGGCGAAAAACGGCCCCGCCAGCGCCGCAAACAGCAACAGACCGGCCAGCAACGTCCAAGCGGTAAGGTTTCGACCGGAACGGTCCTCCGGCGAGATGGTCTTCTTCGATACGTGCTTCGACATTCGCGGACCGATGCCTCTCGGAAGCGTCTAAACATACCCTGTAATAGAATAGGTTACGGGTTAGCGCCCCTCGTTCCCATGCTCTGCGTGGGAACGGGCGACCGGCGACGCTCGACGCCGGTGTTTGCCTTACACGCCGACGCGGAGCGTCGAGAAAGACGGGTTCCCACGCAGAGCGTGGGAACCAGGAAAATAAAAAAAACCACCCGTCGCGGCGGGTGGAATCGCAGGAGAAAAAACGATTTTTCGGGACTGCCTGCTATAGGACGTTGATGAACTGCAAATTGGCCGCCAGAAACACCAACACGCCGTATATCCAGGAGGGCACTTGTCGCTCCTCCGGCACTTCAAACAGACAGCAGCACTTGGGGCAGAAGTTCGGCCCGTCTCGATTCCTGGCCTGAACGACCAAGGCTTGGCAGTAAGGGCATAAGGTACGCATAATCTCACCCGGCCGTCTCTAGTGGAAGCCCCGTCTCTCTCTATTAGAAGCCTACTACGAAAACGTCAAACTCGTCGGATAATATACTTGGCCGTCCAACAGCGGGAAATAGGCATGGTGGGGCTGCGCTTCGCTTGACCCACCCTACTTTCTTTCCGCAACAGATACTATTTAGCCCCGGGTGAATACACCCGGGGCAAGCGGTTTTTCGCGGTCAACCCGCCCCGCCGTGTATTCACGGCGGGCTAAATGAATGATTTCAAAACACGTTCTTAGTGCCTCACGACCGCTGCTACGGGGCGGTTGCCCCCCTTATAATTGCGACAATCGAAACGGTCCCCCATAATCGGCGGCGATTCGCCAAACCGGCCGATTTGACAAGCCGGGAATCCGACATAAGTTTGATTGTAGAGGTGCGACGCGAATGCGTCGGCCGGTGCGGGGCGGCCGAGTGGCCGCCCCGGCGCGGAAGGTTCTCTGCCGGATGCACGTTTGATGAGCTTGTCCGACCGGCGGGCCGTCCGCGTTACAAGAGGCCTGTAGCCTCTCATCCTCGACAAAAGCAAACCGGCCGCAAGGCCGTGTGCGCAAAGCAAAGGGCCGAAGGAGCATTAGAAAAATCCTTCGGAAGCCCGGCTGCCGAAAGGGTGAAGAACAATCGCTTCGGTATGTAGACGGGGAAGAGGTTCGGTTTTACTAAAACTTGGGGTCCCGAGGACGAATCACAGGCCGGCGTCGGTTATGTTGACAACCGATGTTATGTCCGAAGGAGTCCGAATAGGTTTGTTGTTCCGGTCCGGCGCCGAAAAACGGGACCTGGCTGGAATGGAGGAATACCGATGAAGTCGCTTGCTAAGAAGGTGCAACGTTTCCTCGTTTCCGAGGATGGACCGACCGCCGTGGAGTACGCGGTCATGCTGGCCTTGATCGTCATCGTCTGCTTGACGGCGATCAGTTCGGTCGGCACCAACACCAAGGCCACGTTCACCAAAGTGGCCGCGTCGCTGAAATGATGCCGCCGGACGTGGGACATCCGGGAAACAGGGGACTGTCCCCTTTTTCCTGAAATCCGCGAGAGCCGGAAGGACCCCCTCGGCGCCAAAGGAACCGGCCCCGAGGGGTCGTTTTTTGACCTATACATTGAGTAGGCGAGGCGAGTGGTAATTGGTAATTGAACATTGGTCATTGGACATTGGAAATGACCAATGATCAATGTTCAATGTCCAATGTCCAATGACCAATGTTCAATGTCCAGTTCCCGACCGATGCGAGGTCCGCGATGTACCCTGTCATTCCTGCAGAGTTGATGCAAAGCGCGGTGCAGTTGGTGGTCTATTTCATCACGCTGGTCGGCATCGTCCTCGGCGTCTTGCCGGGTGCGCGCGCTTGACGTGATTGCAATTTGCAACCGCTAATACAATACCACCGTACAATGGAGAAAAGCCGTCATGCCGCAGTTCAACCAGCTACCCGAATTCCTTGCCCACAACTGGCCGTTCTGGTTGCTTAGCGCGGTCCTCGTCCTGGCCGCGGTGATCGACGGCTGGAAGCAGAAAGTGCCCAACTGGGTCACTTTCCCGCTGGTGATCGGCGGCTGGGTTTATAGCACCGTCTATTTCGGTTGGGAAGGGCTGGTTGCAAGCCTGCTGGGAACGGTCGTCGGTCTGGCGCTGCTGTTGCCCGTCTATGCCATCGGCGGCATGGGCGCCGGCGACGTGAAGCTCTTGGCCGGCGTCGGCGCTTGGGTGGGCGGCACCGATACTCTCTATGCGTTCTGTGTTTCAGCCATCGTCGGAGGGGCCATTGCCGTCGGGATGGTTCTCTGGAAACGCGATTGGTACTACCACCTCAACCAGTTTTGGAACATCACCGGCGAAATACTGGAGATCCGCGATCCAAACGCCCTGTCGGCGATTGCCGCGGAGCGGAAGAGTGCGATGTTGCTGTTGCCGTATGGGATTCCGATAGCGATTGGCTCGATTGCCTATTTTTACTGGGCGGGGATGCTGCTATGAAATTACCAACTTTGCTTAAATCGCCCATCTCTCGCAGCTATAAAGCCGCGACCGTTGGGCGCGACCATTGCGAAGCCGCAAGCGGTGATTTTGCCCATTGCGGACCCGCGCTCGACTCCCATCTTGGATATAACCTAGAGAGGTCTTGCCGGTGGTGTCGAATAAACCGACAAGGCGCTGCTGCCGTCGAGTTTGCGCTGGTTGCGCCCCTGTTCTTCCTGATGGTGTTCGGGATGATCGAGTTTGGACGCATGATAATGGTCCAGCAGGTCATCACAAACGCCTCTCGGGAAGGGGCGCGGGTGGCCGTGTTAGACGGCAAGACTAGTGCCGATGCAAAACAGATTGTGACAAATTATCTTAGCAGTGCGGGTATATCTGGGGCGACAATCGCGGTGCTTAACGAAAACGGCGCAGAAGTCGAACCTATCACAATTGGTTGGGATAAACCGGTTACCGTAACGGTCCAAGTACCGTTCAGCAGCGTGACTTGGCTTCCGACGCCGATGTTCATTAGCGCAGACACAAACCTGACGGCCAGCGCCGTGATGCGTCGGGAGACAGTCCAATAAGACCATGCGACCGAAATCTATTGCCCTACTGATGTTGGCCCTGGGCTGTGGATTGGTGGCTTCGATTGGCTATATCCAGGTGATGGCCAAGCGAGACACGGAGCCGACCGGGCCGCCGGGCCAGACGCAGCCGATTTTCGTCGCCATGACCGACATCGGCATGGGCGACCTGTTGACCTCCCAGGTCTTGAAGATGGAGCAATGGCCGAAGGGCAAGGTTCCGGTAGAGGCAATATCGCGGATCGAAGACATCGAAGGGCGACGCGCACGAACCAAACTCTACGCCGGCGAGCCGATCCTGGACAACAAGCTGTTGGGCAAAGGGGCCAGCGAACAAGGGGCCACCGCCCTGATCCCCAGGGGATACCGCGTAGTTCCGGTAAAGGTCGATCTGGTCAGCGGCGGCAGCGACTTGATTCTGCCGGGCGATCGCGTCGACGTGATGGTCCACTTGGTCAAGGATCCCAGCCGCGACATCCACGAGACCGTCACGCGGACCATTTTGCAGGACATCAAGGTCTTTGCCGTCAACGACGTGCTGGGTTTGGAGCGCGACAAGGAGGACGGGAAATCGATCGCCGCCAAAACCATCTCCCTGCTGGTTACACCGGCGCAGGCGGCCAAGGCGACGCTGGCCAGCCAACTCGGGACCATCCAACTCGTGATGCGCAGCCCCGAAGACGACGAGCAAGCCCCCAATGCCCAGGCCACGCCGGACGAGTTGTTCGGCGCGGCGGGAAAGTCGCAACGCGATAAAGAAAGCCTGATGGAAGATAACGACGCGGGCAAACGGGAAAGGGGTTTCTTGGATTTCCTCGATTCGATGAAGGACAGGTTGGCCGCCGGCGCCGCGCCGCCGACGAACGCTCAATCCACCTGGATCATGCGGGTGCTCAAGCCGGGAGAGGTGGACGAAGTCCATTTCGAGGAAGGACGAAGTGGGCCGGGCTCGAACCCGGAACAGTGGAAAATGGTGGGGACGTCGGGCAACCCCGCTCCGCGGCAGCCGGCGATGCAACCGCCCAGGGTCGTCGAAAAGTCGGACCAGCAGCCGCCCGACACTGGCGAGACGCCAGTGCCACCCTCCGAACCGCAAGGACCAAAATTGTAGGGTGCGTCCGCGACGCACCACAAACAAGTAAGTCAGATTTACTGATATTCTGGTGCGTCGCGGACGCACCCTACGGATTCCTGATATTTTGGTGCGTCGCGGACGCACCCTACGGATTGAAACCCGCTCGTGGACGCGGAGCGTCGCAACGGGGAATTTTAATTGCAAGGAAACACAAGGATGTGTACGCAATATGTCTCGCGGCTGCTCGTGCCGCTGACGATCTTCTGCCTCGTGCCTCTTTCGGTCGCGGCCGAGGAGCCGGTCGCTCCGCTCGCCGCGCCGTCGATCGTCTATAAGGTCCATAAGGCCACCGAGCGGCTGGAGATGACGGTCAACACCAGCCGCATCCTCACGATGGACCAGAAAATTCCCCAGGCCCAGGTCAACAACCCGGAGATCCTCGATTTGACCCCCCTTTCGCCGACTCAGATTCAGATCTCGGCCAAGGCGACCGGCGTTACTCAGGTAAACCTCTGGGGCGAAGACAAGAAAGTTTCCACCATCGACGTGATCGTCTTCGGCGACGCCAGGGAACTCCAGTTGATTCTGCAAACCACGTTCCCCAACGCCGCGCTGAAGGTGGTGCCGGTGGCCAATTCCGTGATGATCTCCGGCTTCGTCGACAAGCCGGAATACGTCGAGCGGATCATCCGCATCGCCGAGAAGTATTATCCGGGTAGGGATAAGAATGATATTCCAATCAATGTAATCAACAACATGACCATCGGCGGCTGCCAGCAAGTGCTGCTGCACGTGAAGATTATGGAAGTTTCGCGGACCAAGCTACGGCGATTGGGATTCGATTGGTCCAAAATTACCGGCTCTAATGTTGTCACGTCCTCACCTTCCGGATCGATGACCAACACAATCAACACCAAGCTACCCACGCCAGAGACACCGCCGAAACCGACTGCTCCATTTCAGCCAATCACAGTGACCGGCTCAGGTGGCAGTTTCGCATTTGGAATCACCAACGGCACAAGCGCCTTTTTAGGGGTGCTCGACGCTTTGCGGGAGGACGGATTGGCGAAGGTTTTGGCGGAACCCGCGCTAACGACCATCAGCGGCCATCCCGCCTCCTTCCGAGCGGGAGGATCGTTCTACATCATCCCGAGCGGACAGAATGGTGGCGCGCCCATCACTGTCGAGTATGGAACCCAGCTCAAGTTCGTGCCGATTGTATTGGGGAATGGGCGAATCCACCTAGAAGTCCGGGCCATTATCAGTGATATCGACCCAAGCCTCCCCTGGGAGTACCAGCCCGCACTGAAGGATCGCGTTGCGGAAACGGGTGCCGAACTCCAGGCGGGACAGACGCTGGCTATCGCCGGATTGGTGCAGACCCGCGTCGAAGCTCGAAACCGGGGAATCCCCTGGCTCAGTGAAGTGCCCTATCTGGGCGCGGCGTTCCGCAGCGTCAAGGAAAACCGGAACGAGATCGAGTTGCTGATCCTTGTCACGCCGGAGTTGGTCGAGGCGATGGACGCCGACGAAGTACCCAAGTGCGGCCCCGGCGAGCGGACCACCAGCCCGAGCGATTGGGAATTGTATATGAAGGGGCATCTGGAAGTGCCCAATTGTTGCCCCACGGGTGGAAGCTGCAACGGCGTTGACAATCTGCCCCCGGAAGGCATGATTCTCGGTCCCGCCGAACAGATTCCCACCCCGGCGCCGGCCGACGCTTCGGGGCGCAGCGGTTTTCCCGGCGTGGACGCCGGGGCTAAACGCGGCGGCAATCCCGGCGTGGACGCCGGGGCTAAACGCGGCGGCAATCCCGGCGTGGACGCCGGGGCTAAACGCGGCGGCAATCCCGACGTGGACGCCGGGGCTAAATCCGGCGGGTCATACAACCGCTACGCTTCGCCCAAGCCGAACTCCTCGCAAGAAGCCGTCCCGGTTGAATCGCGCAGTGGCCCGCCGGGATTGATCGGCCCGGTCGGCTATGACGTAGTAGAGTAAAGAGGGCGCGTATAGTATCGCTCCGGTGAACCGGGCGTCGTTTAGCCGCCGCGGCCACGTGCCACCCCGGCGTGGACGCCGGGGCTAAACGCGGTTACGGTGCATTGCCACTCCGACAAGTATCCCATGAGCAACGTCCTCCGATTAGCCATTGTCGATCCGAACGACTCCCAGCGCGAAGCGTTGAAAAGCATGTTGCTGGGAATGGACCTGATCTGGCTGGAAGCGGAGTGCTCGCGGTACGAATTCTTCGCCGACGTCGTGGCCCAAACCAATCCGGACATCGGGCTGGTGTCCATCGACGCCGATCCGCAAAAGGCGCTCGAGTTGGTCGGCCGCCTGGGCGCCGCCTCGCCCGACTGCGCCGTCCTGGTCGTAAGTTCGTCGAACGACGGCAGCTTGATATTGCAGGCGTTGCGGGCGGGGGCCAAGGAGTATCTCACTCATCCGGTGCGGATCGAAGACCTGTTGGCCGCCCTGGGACGCATCGGCGAGCGCCGCGCGGGACGCGGCGAGAACCGCCCTCGCGGCAACCAGGTGATAGCCGTGGCCGGCGCCATCGGCGGCGTGGGAACCACCAGCCTGGCGGTCAACCTGGGCTGCATCCTCGCCAAGAACCCGCGCAACTCCGTCGCCCTGGTCGACCTCGATCTCTGCCTCGGCGACGCCGACGTGTTCCTCGACACGATCCCCGACTACACGCTGGTCGACGTGGCCCAGAACGTCACGCGGCTGGACTTCACGCTGTTGAAGCGGTCGTTGACCAAACACTCATCGGGCCTGTACCTGCTGCCGCGTCCGGTGCAGTTGGAGGACGTGGCGCTAATCACGCCCGACGATCTGCAACGGGTCATCGGCCTGTTGAAGGCCACGTTCACGCACCTCGTGCTCGACCTCTCGAAGGGCTACACCGCCATCGATATGATCGCCCTGGAGATGGCCGGCCAGATACTCCTGACCACGCAACTCGATTTGCCTTGCCTGCGGAACGTGGTGCGTTTGATGATGTCGTTCGGCAACATGGATGACCTGGCCGATAAGGTGAAGATCGTGGTCAACCGCGTCGGACTGGACAGCGGGCAGATCACGTTGAAGAAGGCCGAGGAAACGATCGGCAAGGAAATCTTCTGGCAGCTTCCCAACGACTACCGCACGATGATCGAAGCCCGCAACAACGGCGTGCCGCTTATCGACAGCGCGCCGAAGGCGGCCGTCACGCAATCGCTAATGGCCCTGGCCAAGGCCCTCGACGGCGACGAGGACGCCAAGAGCGAAGCATCCGCCGGAAAGAAGGGCATCGGCGGCCTGCTGAAACTCTGGTCGGGTAAGAACGGAAAGTAGCCCGTATCGGTCGGCGGCATTGCGCCTCATGGGACGCGCGATCCGCATGGTCGTCACAAGCGGACCGTCGCCGGCGGCCGCTAAACATGCAGTTCCCCAGCCGTAAGCTATCTTTTTGGGGACACTTTGCACCAATAGGTATTCCAGCCATGGCTAAATTGACGACGACTTTACGCCCCACCGACCGAAAAGAGAGCAACCTGGAGGAACTCAAGCAGCGCATCCACGGCAAGCTGGTCGACAAGTTGGATTTGTCGCGGGTCGGCGAGTTGGACGGCGACACTCTGCGCCGCGAAATCCGCCTGGTCGTCGAACACCTCTGCGACACCGAAGACACGCTGCTGAACCGCGGCGAGCGCGACCGGTTGGTCGGCGAGGTGCTCGACGAGACCTTCGGCCTCGGCCCTCTGGAGATGTTGTTGAAAGACCCTACGATCAGCGACATCCTCATCAACGGTCCAAAGAACGTTTACTGCGAGCGGCGCGGCAAGATCGAAAAGACCAACGTCGTTTTCCGCGACAACAAACACCTGATGCAGATCATCGACCGCATCATCTCGAAGGTCGGCCGACGGGTGGACGAGACCTGCCCGATGGTCGACGCCCGGATGTTGGACGGTTCCCGCTTCAACGCAATCATTCCGCCGTTGGCGCTCGACGGGGCTTGCGTCTCCATTCGACGCTTCGGGGCCAATCCGCTGAAACTGGAGGGCCTGCTCAATTTCAAGGCCTTCACCCCCGAGATGGTGATGCTCATGGAAGGGGCGATCAAGGCCCGGCTGAACATACTCATCTCCGGCGGCACCGGCTCCGGCAAGACCACGCTGTTGAACACGCTGTCGAGTTTTATCTCCAACACCGACCGCATCGTCACCATCGAGGACGCCGCGGAGCTGCAATTGCAGCAGGACCACGTGGTACGGCTCGAGACCCGGCCGCCGAACATCGAGGGCAAGGGAGAGGTGAACGCCACCGACCTGGTGCGAAACGCCTTGCGCATGCGTCCCGAGCGGATCGTCATCGGCGAGTGCCGCGGGGCCGAGGCCCTGGACATGCTCCAAGCAATGAACACCGGGCACGAAGGCTCGATGACCACTCTGCACGCCAACAGCCCCCGCGACGCGCTCAGCCGGCTGGAAACCATGATCATGATGGCCGGATTCGAGTTGCCGCTGAAGGCCATGCGAGCGCAAATCTCAAGCGCCATAGACCTCGTGGTCCAGGTCAGCCGGCTGCAAGGCGGCTCGCGGAAGGTCACCTGCATCACCGAGATCGTGGGCATGGAGCAGGATACCGTCATCATGCAGGACATCTACCGTTTCGACAAGGAGGGCGTCGACGAAAACGGCCGGGCCTACGGCAAGTTCGTCGCCACCGGAATCCGTCCGATGTTCATGTCCCGGTTGGAATCGGCGGGTGTGCGTCTGCCGTCGAGCGCATTCCGCGAACGAGTCATGATGGAGGACTGAACGTTGAATCCCATCCTAATCGCCGCCTTGGCGTTCATCGGAGTCGCCGCGATCGTAGGCGGCGCGGCGCTGTTGTGGCGCGAAAAGCCGGTCAGCAAAATCGAGGACCGCCTCGACCTGTTGACCGGCGCCAACACCCCCGCCGCCGCCAAGGAGGGATTGACGAATGAGGCCAGCATCCTCGCGCAACCGCTGGACGACGGGCCGGGCATAGTCGAAACGTTCATGGAGCGGTTCGGCAACATCGGCCTCTTGTTCGAGCAGGCCGACACGAACCTGACGATAGTAAAACTGTTGGTGATTTCGGCGGTGACCGCGCTGCTGGGAATCAGCCTCGGCGTGGTGGCCCACGTCCACGCCGCCCTGCTGCCGTTGGTCGGGTTGCTGATGGGGCTGCTGCCGCTGATCTGGCTGCTCTGGCGACGTAAGCGGCGGCTGAAGGCCTTCGCCTCGCAATTACCCGACGCCTTGGAAATGATCTCCCGCACGCTCCGCGCCGGACAGAGCCTGGGCTTCGGCTTCAACATGGTCTCCACGGAAATGCCGTTGCCGATCAGCAAGGAGTTCGGCCGCGTGTTCGAGGAACAAAACCTCGGCATCCAGATTGACGAAACCCTCCGCGACATGACCGAACGGATCCCCAACCTCGACCTGAAGTTCTTCGTCACGGCGTTGATCCTCCAGCGGCAGACCGGCGGCGACCTGGCCGAAATCCTCGACAAGATCGGGGCCCTGATCCGCGACCGCTTCCGTATATGGGGACAGGTCCAGGCGTTGACGGGCGAAGGACGCCTCTCGGGCGTAGTCCTGCTGGCGCTCCCCTTCGTGCTGTTTGTCGCCGTATATCAACTGAACCCCGAGTACGTGATGGTGCTGTTCAACGATCCGTTGGGCACGAAAATGTTGGCCGTGGGGGCCATCATGCAGGTCATCGGAGCGCTGGTTATCCGCAAGATCGTCAACATCAAAGTATAAACAAATACCTTGTTCCCACGCTCCGCGTGGGAACACACTGCCCGGACGCTCCGCGTCCGATGCGGTGAAGGAACGATTCATACTCGATGGCTGCGCGGGGGACGCGGAGCGTCCCTCCAGTGCGTTCCCATGCGGAGCATGGGAACGAGCGAACTTGATGTCGCGTGACATACAACTGCCACCCCAACATTGGTATACAAAACCGCGGCCGGCGGCCACACCGGAACAAAAAACCATGATCTTCGCAGAGAGTCTGATCAATTTAGAGAGTTTGGTGCCGCCGGCGTTGTTCATCGCCTTCGCCGCGCTGGCGTGGTGGGGGCTGGACTTCATGGCAGCGGGAAAAACTCGTGCCGCCGAACGCCTGGATGAATTGAAAGACCCCGGCAAACGCCGCAAGGCGGCCGCGGGAAGCGCGCTGAAGCAGACCGACACCTTCACGAGAATGTTGGAGCGGGCCTCGCCCTCCCTGGCAAAGCCCTTGCAGCCGAAAAACGAGGTGGAACTCGGAAAACTAAGGACCAAACTCGCCGTCGCCGGCTTCCGAAGCGAATCGGCCGGAAGCATCTTCCTGGGATTGAAATTCGCCGGACTCGTGGCCGGACTGCTGCTCGGAGGCGGGACCATAACCTCCTTCCGAGGAGTCAACCAAAGCTCGTTGATCTGGTCCGTCGGCCTGGCGGGATTGCTCTTCTACCTGCCCGATCTGATCGTCAGATACCTCGGCAGCCGCCGAAAGCAGGCGATCTTCCTGGCACTGCCCGACGCGCTGGATATGATGGTGGTTTGCGTTGAGGCCGGTTTGGGGCTCGACCAGGCAATGCGAAAAGTGGCCGTCGAAATGAAGAAAACCTATCGCGTCTTGGCCGAGGAGTTCTCGATCAGCAACTTCCAGTTGCAGATGGGCCGCCAACGCACGGAAGTGCTCCACGAGTTGGGGGCGAGGACCGGCGTCTCGGACCTCCGCTCCCTCTCGGCGGTGCTGATCCAGGCCGACCGGTTCGGCAGCAGCATCGCCCAGGCGCTCCGCACCCAGAGCGACTCGATGCGCATCCGGCGGCGTCAGCTCGCCGAAGAGAAGGCGGCAAAAACCGCCGTAAAGTTGGTCTTCCCGCTGGTGTTGTTCATCTTTCCGGGCATATTCGTGGTGCTGGTCGGTCCGGCCGCGATCACCATAATCCGCCAGATGTTCCCGATGTTGAGCGGGGGGTGATGTGCAACGCCGTCTTGCCCGGCGGTGCGGGTATGTAGTAGTATATCCGGCTCGGCGCACCGACCCAAAAATAAACTTGCACGATATTGGGTGGATGCCGCCCGTTTAGCCCCGGCGTCCACGCCGGGAACATAATGTCTATTTCCCGCTGCGTTGCGCCCCCGGCGTGGACGCCGGGGCTAAACGGGTTTTCCCGGAATCACGCAAGTTCATTTAACCTCGATCCATAATGTCCCGCGATCCGTTGCAAGATGTTCGAGACCAATACGACGTCGTCGTGATCGGCGGCGGACTGGGCGGCATGACCGCCGCCAACGTCCTCGCCCGCGCCGGTCGCCGCGTGCTCCTGGCCGAGCAACACTTCAAGCTGGGCGGTCTGGCCACCTGGTTCCGACGCGGCGAGCGGATATTCGACGTCTCACTGCACGGCTTTCCGGTGGGTATGATAAAGAGCTGCCGCCGCTACTGGAACGCCGAGATCGCCGATTCGATCGTCCAGTTGAAGGACATTCGCTTCGACAACCCGATGTTTTCGCTGTCGACCACCTTCGACCGCGTGGATTTTACCCGGCTGTTGGTCGAGCGGTTCCAAGTCCCGCCGGAAAAGGTCGAAGAGTTTTTCGACGCGGCGCGGAACATGAACTTCTACGACGATCAGACCCTCACCGTCGGCCGGCTTTTCGAGCGGTTCTTTCCCGGCCGCGAGGACCTGGTCCGGCTGCTGATGGAGCCGATTACCTACGCCAACGGCTCGACCCTGGAAGACCCGGCGCTGAGCTACGGAATCGTGTTCTCGAACTTCATGTCGAAGGGGGTCTACACCTTCCGCGACGGCACCGACCAGCTGATTCGGCTGATGGGGCTGGAACTGAAAAAAAACGGCGTGGACGTATGCCTCCGATGCCCGGCCGATAATATCCACGTCGATAAAGAAAAAAAGGTCGAGGGCGTTACAATCGACGGCCGGCGAATCAACACCAGGGCAATCGTCTCCAACGCCAATCTGCTGGGTACGATCTTCAACCTCGTCGGTCCCGAACACTGGGACGAGGATTTCCTGGAGCAGGCCCGCGCGGTCCGCCTGAACAACTCCAGCACGCAGGTCTACATGGCCCTGAAGCCCGACGCGCCCATCGAGCGCGGCCAATGCGGCGACCTGCTGTTCAGCTCGACCGCCCCGACGTTTCGGACCGAATCGCTGCTGAGCCGCGACATCACCAGCCGCACTTATTCATTCTACTACCCCGATACCCGGCCGAGCCTCGGGCGTTGTGTGATCGTGGCCGGCACCAACGCCAATTACGGCGACTGGGCCGGGCTGTCGAAGGAAGACTATCTGGCCGGCAAGCGAGACCTGATCGAAAGCGCGCTCGCGGCCATCGAGAAGTACGTGCCCGACGTCCGCGACCGGCTGGACTACGTCGAGGCCGCCACGCCGCTGACGTTCGAGCGATACACGAAACACCTCGGCGGGGCCAGCTTCGGCACGAAATTCGAGGGTCTGGCCGTAAGCCGGGCCTTGCCCGAACACGTCGCAGGACTGTATCATGCCGGAAGCGTGGGCATCATCATGTCCGGCTGGCTGGGCGCGGTCAACTACGGTGTGATCGTGGCCAACGACGTGGACGCCTTCTTAATGGGGGACGAGGGGCGGGGGGCGGGGGGCGAGAAATGAGGGATGGGCACTTCAGTGCCCATTGAAACTTGAAACAGACCCGATTTACCGCTTGCGGTTTCGCAATAGATGAACAAACAAGAAATACTCGACGCCATTCCACACCGCGACCCCTTCCTGATGGTCGACGAGGTGATCGAGCGCTCCGACCGGCGGATCGTCGGCGTCAAGACGTTCGACGGCCGCGAGTGGTTCTTCGCGGGACATTACCCCGACTACCCGTTGGTGCCGGGCGTGCTGCTTTGCGAGGCGGCGATGCAGTGCGGGGCGATCCTTCTCGCGGGGCATTTCACGGCCGACGTGGGAAAGGTGCCGGTGGCTACACGAATCAACAACGTCCGCTTCAAGCGCATGGTCCGCCCCGGCGAAAAAATCGTCATGGAAGTGGAACTGACCGAGCGGCTGGCAGACGCCTTTTTTCTCAATGCCAAAGTGTCGGTAGACGGCCAGGCGGCGGTGCGGTTCGAGTTCGCCTGCACGGCGGCGGAAAAATAGTGGCTAGTGGTTAGTGGCTAGTGGCTAGTGGCTAGTGGTTAGTTTTCAGTTCTCGTGAAACTACTATCCGACCACTAGTGCTCTGTCAATCGTGTAGTGATAGGTTGGGGCGGCAGTTGTACTGCCGCCCCGTATCACCGTCCATCGGGGTGGCAGTACAACTGCCACCCCAACAAAACCCATCAAATCACGATTGACAGAGCACTAACCACTAGCCACTAGCCACTAGCCACTAACCACTAGCCACTAGCCACTAACCACTCTTCATGGACTTCCTCCAACTCACCGACAAAACGATCCTGATCTTCGGGCTGGCCAACCGCAAGAGCGCCGCGTGGCACATCGGCCGAGTACTGTCCGAGGCGGGCGCACAATGCGTCTACGTCGTCCAGAACGAACAGCTCCGCGGCGTCGCGGCCGAACTGCTCGGCAACGCGGAGATTTTCGTCTGCGACGTGGAACGGGAGGAGCAGATCGCCCGGCTCCGCGACGAGCTTGCCCTGCGCGGCGGGCGGTTCCACGGAATGGTCCACTCGATCGCCTTCGCCGATTACTCCGACGGAGTGAAACCGTTTCACGAGACCTCGAAGAAGGCTTTCTTGCAGGCTATGGACGTTTCCTGCTACTCGCTGACGGCCTTGTCCAACGCGCTGAAGGATCTGTTCGACCCGGACGCCTCGGTGGTGACGATCTCGATCTCCACTACTCGGATGGCCAGCGAAAGCTACGGATACATGGCCCCGATCAAGGCCGCGTTGGACTCGTCGTTGGCGTTTCTGGCCAAATCGTTCAGCCGCTTCTCGCGTATCCGCTTCAACGCGGTGGCGCCGGGCCTGTTGAAGACCTCCGCTTCGGCGGGCATCCCCGGCTACGTGGACTCATACCTCTACGCCGAACAGGTGATCCCGCGCCGCCAGGCGGTGCGGACCGAGGAAGTCGCCAACGCGGCGGCGTTCCTGCTCAGCCCCCGTTCGGCCGGCATCAATGCCCAGCGGATAGTCGTCGACGCCGGTATGTCGATAAACTATTTCGACCGCGACCTAATCGAACGGGCCATGCGGCCATGAGCTTCCCCTGGTTCCCACGCAGAGCGTGGGAACCAGGAAATATCGCCGAAACTATCTGCTCCCGACGGTGTTTATAACATCGTAGAGCGGTTACAGTGCCTTGTTGCACAAGAATTTATGGGTGGCACGTCCTGAGGAACGAAGGGTGTGCCACCAAAACAGGGTTGCCGTAGCCGCTGCAAGCATGGGCCGCTGTTGGATTGTCCGCCGAGGACAGGCAGCCGCTCCAACTTGAAGGTTCGGAGCAAAGGAGACGCAAAATGAAAGTTCTAAGTGCAGTATTGGCGTTGGCCGTGTCGTTGGCGATCGTCGGCAACCTTTCGGCCGAGGAGAAAAAGAAGGGCAAGTATCCCGACCGCCCGACGATCGGCGGGATGCGCATGTTCGAGGGATTGGACCTCAGCGAAGAACAGAAGGCGAATTTCAAGGAACTGTGGAAGGAGTACCTTCCGAAGCTGAAGGCAGTTGGCGAGAAATTGAGGGACATCCTGACCGAGGAGCAGAAAACGGCCCGCGCCGAGGCCCGAAAGGCCGCCATTGAAGCCGGCAAGAAAGGCAAGGAGGTCCGAGACGCCGTTCAGGATGCGGTCAAACTCACCGACGAGCAAAAGGCCAAGTTCGCGGAGCTACAAAAGGAAATGCAAGCGTTGCGGAAAAAAATGCGCGAGAAAGGCATGGAGATTCTGACGCCCGAGCAGAAGGAAATTCTGAAAAAGAAGTTTGAAAGCCGGAAGAAACACAAAGCAGAAGAAAAGTAAAACCCGACGACGCCGGCCGGCTTCGATTGTCAGTTCTCTGATAGCAATAGCGAACGAAGTCGGGACGACATATGATTTCCCACACGTTGGGACGGGAGTTGTACTCCCGTCCCATTCGTGAATTCAGGGATGGCAGTTCACCTACCACCCCACTCCAACAGGCAACTGCCGTCCTTCCCTTTCGCCGGCAATCACAGTTCGCGGATGGCCTGATACGAGACCAGCCGCCCGCGATTGCATCCGGGGCAACACTCGGCCATCTCTTTCCAATCTGCCGGCGAGGCGAGATTCGACGCCCAAAAGGGCCACGTGCGGCACTGACGGGGCCGAGCGTCGTAGCCCCGGCACTTGCGGGTCTTGGCGTCGAACAGAACGCAATCGCCGTTGGCCCGCTCGATGAGGCTCTTGCGTATCCCCACCGTTCGGGCGCATTGCCGCTCGAACTCCTCGACCCGCAGACCGAGAGCGTCGGCCAGGGCCTTGATTTCGGCCCGGTTGACCCAGACGTAGCCCGGCTCTCCGGTGCAGCAGCCGCCGCAACCGGTGCAGGAAAACCTCAGTCCGTCGCTATACCAATGTTGGATCATTCCATTCACGAGGATAATCATCTTCTTATGAAGAATCAACCCGCGCGAGATCATCGACTTTGCCGGCATGGAATTCGGCGATGTCCGCCAGGCAGGCGCGGGCCATGCGGCAGTCGGCTTCCACCGTGTTGGAGCCGACGTGCGGCGTGAGCACGACGCAGTAGTAGTAGGCCGGGTCGGGACCCGGCACGGCCGGGCAAAATGCCGGGTTACAACCCGGCCTAGTGCTCTGTCCAAGTTGAAATTACGGGTGCCACGGTTGGCTTGTCCAACCGTGTTTCCGGCACTGCTGGACAAGCCAGCAGTGGCACCCAACGTGTAAAGTCGAGATGGACAGACCACTAGGTAACGGCGAAGCCCAAGTGACGC
>JAHIKV010000154.1 GCA_018897395.1 Planctomycetota bacterium
CCCAACTTCGACAGGGACTTCCACCCTGCTGATTCGATACACTTACAAGCGCACTAGGACGGATTTCCTAATCCGTCCAGTTTTCGGGGACGGATTGGGAAATCCGTCCTACAGAATTGCACACGTTATTCATTTTCAGATCCTTAGGATTTTGATAATGGGAAGCTGTCCGATGGCCGCAACCGTTGTCGAGGAAGTGCAGTCGCGAGCCCAAGCGGCTCTTGGCAATAGCCCCTTCTATGAGCTGCGCGAATTGCAGGTGGAACAGCGCCGCGATGGGCTGTTGATCTCCGGTTGCGTTTCCAGCTTTTATCACAAACAACTTGCACAGGAGGTAGTTCGTTCCGTCTCGGCGGACGCCAAGGTGATCAACTCGATCTACGTCAGACCCGAGGAAAACACGGAGTAGAACGGCAATTGTACGTATTTCGATCGCCTGTCCATCGAGGAGCGGTAAGCAAAATCGTGACGCCCGAAGGGAACAAGGAGGTTCCTAACGCTCAATCCGTTGTCGCCGGTGTAAGGAAACAGGCTTGTCCGGCGGTAAACGAAGGAGAGCACAATGGAATATCCCGGAGTCTGGGCAAGCACGAAGCAAAGGCTAGCCGACGTGCTCCCGGAGACGTTGGAGGAGGCCGAGGAGTTGGCCGCCTCGATCGAAAGGGCCGTGCAACGCGAGACCGGCCGGGCAGTAGCCGACCTGACCGTCGAGGTCGGACCTCAAGGCGTTCGGCTGAAAGGCCGTTGCGACACGTATTACACCAAGCAACTGGCCCAACACGCCGCCATGCGCATTCCCGGCGGAGACCGGCTCGTGAACAGCATCGAAGTTTCCTGAACGCCGCGCGGACCGCTCTCTGGTTCGTCGTCTTCACGGCGGCTGTATGGGTGTAATGCCCGACGCCTATTTTACGGCATCAATGGAAAATAGCCGGGGGCTAACAGACCCCGGTGTGCGGCGGGTAAGACTTCACGGGCTGTGACATCCCGTTGGCGGCCCTCCGGGGGCTGTTAGCCCCCGGCTATTTCAAAGACGCAAGTAATCCCGAACTCGTGGTTCAGGACTCGATCGGCGGCTTGTCGCCGGCCTATTTTTCCGCTTGGTTCGCGCCAGGGGTGACTTGCTCGATGTTCGGCTTAACGTCGGCCTCCGTGTAGCCCAGGGCCCAGGCGATCCCGCCCAAGAGGACCTGGCGGAACGTCGGGTTCAACCAGATGCGGCCGTGCCCCATCGAGGTGTAGAAGACGCGGCCCTTGCCGTGCATCCGTGCCCAGGTGGCGGGATACGACGGCCGCTGGTACATCTTGCCCTTCATCCCCTCGGTATCCTGCACCAGGATGACGTGCAAGTCCTTGGGGAATTTATATTGCGCGTACCACTCGTCGTGGATTGTGAACGAGTCGCCCAATCCTTCCATGCCGGGGAACTTCGGCGCGGCGACTTTCATCGACGCCTTCTGCTGGTCGCCGTGGGTGATAAACTCTCCGCCGAGCATGGCAATGAACGGATCGACGCCCTCGCCGTGGAACGTATCGGTGGCCGAGTGGATGCCGACGAAACCCTTGCCGGAGTGGATAGCCGCCAGCAACTCCTTCTTCCCCTCGGCCGACATCGCCTTGCCCGGCTGCGGACTATCGCACTTGCCGGTCAGATCGCCGGAGGTGTAGAAGATGAAGCAATCGAATTGGTCGAGATCGCCGTCGAAAACCGCGCCGTCCTTGCTGCACACCACGTCAAAGCCGGCGTCCCGCCCCCACTCCGTGAGCAACTTCTCCGACGCGCTCGGTTCATTTCCCTTGCGGACGACCGGCGGATGCTCGTAGCCGGCGCTGCGGGTGAAATAGAGCGCCTTCGGCTTACTTCGCCCGTGGGATTCGACGATTTGACCCAAGGAGAGCATCGGCAGTCCCAGCACGGCTGCTCCGGTCGTCAACAACATTTCACGGCGTTTCATGGCGTTATCTCCTGCGAAGGTGGGGAATCAGGGAAAAAAACAAGGGGTAAGCAATCGCCGACATTATAGACAAGTCTGTATGACGCGCCAAGTTGCATGTTCGGATGCAACTATTACTCTTTAATCATTATTCACGATTGTGTAGCGGGCGGGCTTGCCCGCCGTTCAACACCGAAAGGCACGGCAGGCAAGCCCGCCCGCTAGTGGTCTGTCCAAGTTGAAATTACGGGTGCCACGGTTGGCTTGTCCAACCGTGTTTCCGGCACTGCTGGACAAGCCAGCAGTGGCACCCAACGTGTAAAGTCGAGATGGACAGACCACTAGGTAACGGCGAAGCCCAAGTGACGC
>JAHIKV010000155.1 GCA_018897395.1 Planctomycetota bacterium
AAATTCCCCGGCGGACAATCGCTGCCAGCAATGCTGGCACAACATGTAGTGCATTGAGAGCGAACGGTTTGCGACAATCATCGCTGCAAGTGCTTGTCGGCAGCGGTTTTTCGTGTGTTGCATTTCAAATTTGACGCCAAGAATGAATTGACACAAGACTTCACTATGCCTTCCATCTTGCCGCTGCGCCCCAATTACCCCAAGGGTCTTGGTTCATCATTCATAATTCATCATTCCTCATTCTTTATTTCTCCCACCATCTTAACCCGCTCCATTACCTCCGAGTGGCTGAGTTCTGTTCCCACCGGCAGTATCACGTAAGCGGCCGCTGGGCCGCAACAGTCAAGAATGATCTGATGCTGGTTGGGAGCGACAAAACCTTCCTGGCACGGTTCGTGGCCGGTGACGAGCATCTTTGCGCCGACAAGTTCGCAAAACGCCTTGGCGTTCTCGCGGCGATAATCCCGCCCCCAGAGCAGCCGAAAGGCGTCCGATTGTTCGAGACAATCGTCGGCGGTCAACTCGCGCTCGAAAATCGCCGGGTCAAATCCACGCCGATCGACTTCCTCGGGCAGACTGTGCGAGATGAACGCGCCCCACGGCAGCCGGACCGCCAACGGACAACTTAACAGGAAGCGAAGCATCGCTTTGTGAACGTCATCGGCGGCCGGGCCGTACATCTGTTGCAATCCAAGCCGAAACAGCAGGTTGAGCAACTGCCGGTTCTTCTGGATGGGGTAATCGCTCAATTCGGCCATTTCGTGATTGCCCAGCAGGAAGTGGACCCGTTGCGGGAACTTGACCTTCAGCGCGGCGACGTCTTCGAGGATTGCGTGCGACATGCAGCCGCCGGTTTCTTCGTACGCCGGCCCGCCGTGGCAGACCTCTTGGAGCACGAGATGGCGGCGCGGATGCTCCTCCAAGGCGGCGATCTTGCAGATCGAGTTGAAGTTCCGTCGATGCCCATGCACGTCGCCCGTGACCATCACTTCCTCGGCCAACTCCCCGGTAAGCGCGACCGTGCAACCTTGCCGGCCGGGCGTCTGACGGTTGGCCTCGGCGGCTTCGTCAATAATCGTCAGGATGTTCTCGACGTATTGGTGGGAGGCAACCATCGGTATGATCGTTGATAGATGTTAACCGACTAAATGTGACATACGATAAACGCCCCGCGATCGCAGTCGCGGGGCGTTAGTGCAAAATTGGTATTCTCATATTCCAAAAGACGCATTGCCCGCAAATTCGTGGCACATTGCCTATTCTTCACGAAAACGCCCGAATTTATCGGGGGGGAGCCTTGCAAACCTTAACACGGCGATCGGTTCTGCCGATTTTCTGGACTCTAACGATTGTCGGGCCGATGTCAAATGAAGGCGGGGGAACCTTCCCGCGTCTCGATCCTACCCGCCCCGCCAAACTTGACAAGAGCAAACAAGGAATAGATCTGACATGAAACGCGCGATGTACTCGGTATTGACGGTGTTCGTCTTGGTTGGACTGACCGGCTGTGTTACCCAGCACGGGCGGCGTCCCACGACCTACATGGGCGACAGTTGCGCCCAAGCCTCGGAGAATTGCCAGTCCTGCGACGACCCCGGACGGCCGGTGCGCTGCCGGATGTGCCGCGATCGGGGCTGTCGGCAGTGTTGCGAAGAGAGCAATACTCCCGGTCCGCCGGCTGGCGCCATTACCTATCCCTACTACACGATCCGCGGTCCGCGCGACTTTCTGGCCGACAATCCGCCCAGCATCGGACCGTGACAGGTCGTCGGCGTAGTGGTGTCCGTTTGGCGGCCGCCGTTCCGGCGGCTGCTAAACATGCGGCATTAGTTCGAGTCAGCGCTATCGTGCGACACTCGGACACGGACATAGACGTCGTCGCCCACCAGTCGCACTTCGGGCGAATCCAATTGCATGGCCGCGGAAATCCCGGCGATGCCCGCGCCGCTGACGGCCGTGGGCGATTCCTCGCCGCCGATGAGTTTTGGAGCGACGAACACGTGGACCTCGTCGATCGCCCGCGCGTCGAGCAGGTTGCCCAACACGCGGCCGCCACCCTCGACCAACACGTTGGTCAGCCGGCGACGGCCAAGCTCCAACAGCAATGAGTCCAACCGGGCAGCGTGAGTCTCGCCGTCGCAGACAAACACCTCGCAGCCCGCGTTGCCAAGCCGCAAGCGGTCGGCGGAAGAAGACTCGGTTCCCACGGCCACCAGCACCGGCGTCTCGCCGGTGGAGCGCACGAGTTGACTGTCGCCGGACAGCGTCGCCCGCGTGTCGAGCACCACGCGGACGGCGGTTCGCGGACCGGGGGGCCGAGCCGTCAACAGCGGATCGTCTCGCTCGGCCGTGCCGCGCCCGATAAGAATCGCGTCGACCCGGCCGCGCAGCGAGTGAACAATCCGGCGCGATTCCGGCCCCGATATCCAGCGGCTCCGGCCGGTGTGCGTGGCGATTTTGCCGTCGAGCGACATGGCCCATTTGACGATGATCCACGGCCGGCCCGTTTCCAACAGTTTCAGGTATGGTGCGTTTATCTGCCGGGCCTCAGGTTCCAGCAGCCCCACGTCCACGGTTATTCCCGCGTCGCGCAACTCGTCGATGCCGCCGCTTTGGACTTGCGGAAACGGGTCTCGACGGGCCACGACCACGCGCTGCAGTCCGCCTTCGATCACCGCCCGGGTGCAGGGGGGCGTTTTGCCCTGGTGGCAGCACGGCTCGAGCGTGACGTACAGCGTGGCCCAGGCGGCCCGAACGCCGGCCATTCGCAGGGCCTCGACCTCGGCGTGGGCTTCGCCGAACCGCCGATGCCATCCCTCGCCGATGATTTCCGCCCCTCGTGCAATCACGCAGCCGACCATCGGGTTCGGCTCGACGAAGCCCTCCCCTCGCGCGGCAAGCTCCACCGCCCGTCGCATGTGCCAGAGGTCGATCTCGTGCTGTTGCATGTGCGGGGGTGTGGATAGTGGATAGTGGATAGTGGATAGTGGTTAGTGGTTAGTGTACACGAGGGACGCGAACAAGGCCACACGAGGGCCTTGTCCCGGATCAAGGGACTCGGGCTTCTTTCCCCGGATTATGCGGCCGATCTTCAGCCTCAGCAAGCAGCCGTGAGCGAGGGGCGTGGGACGAGGGGTGGTCGGTTCACCGACCACTTGTACGCCCTGAAAATCAGAACAACAACATCAAGAACTCTTCGCGCGCACCCACCGCTTCGGAACCAACGGAATGACACGCCATGGATTCAGGCGTTAGAGTCCGACGCGGCCCATCATGCTGCCGCGTCGAGAACGGCGCTCGGCACGCAGCCGGGCACGCCGCTTGATCTCGCTTGGCTTTTCGTAGTACTCGCGGCGACGCATCTCCTTCTTGAGCCCGCTCCGCTCGACCAGCTTGCGGAAGCGACGCACCGCCTCTTGAATAGATTCTCTTTCCCGCAACGTCAATTTAACCACTCATTCCTCCTTCGGGTTTGAGATGCCGACGGTAGATATAATTCTGAACGTCTTATATTGCTTGTGTAGAAGGCGGGCAAACCCGCTCGCTACGCGGAAAAAACATCTTACGCCATGTGTAACCCTGCAGTTTACACTGCCGGGATGGCCCTGTCCACCCCTTATCGACCTCTCGCATCGAGATGGGTGCAGGAACGGACTTCTTGTCGGTTTTGGGCTGGCTGGGTTGGGATCGGAGATTTTGGGTTCGAGTGGTAAAATTAGTGGCGATTTGGGCAATCCGGCATTTCAGGAAAGGAATCTACCATGGGAATGGACTACCGAAACGAGATGGAGAAATCAATGCTGTCGGCGGAAGCACGGCAGAAGTTTGACGAACTGGTGGCCCTGCTGGCTGCGGAAAGATATGGCCCCAACGGACCGCCAATAGACACGACGTTCGCCGAGATCGAACAGTTCGGTCATCAAACCGGCCGGATGCTCGGCCGCTCGCTCGACGAACATCTGACGCACCAGCATGCCGAACATTTTCAGGAGGCGTCTTGCCCGACGTGCGGTGCGTCCGGCGAATCGGACGCCGCAGAGAACAAGAAGACACGTCCGCTGCAAACGCAAGACGGCAAGATCCCATTGGCCGAGCCGGCCCTTCACTGCCCGACATGCGATCGGGATTTTTTCCCCTCAGCGGAGCGCTCTTGCGATTGACGGCGGTTCGTACAGTCCGCAAGTTATAATGAAAGCCGTCATCGCCAGCGCCCATGTTTCTTCGTATTCGATCGGCTCGAAGTTGCTTGAAGAGTTGGGCGGCATCTCGATTTCGAGCCGGCATCTGAACAACTTGACCGCGAAGGTTGGTTCGGAAATGGCAGCCGATCGCGACGCTCGCACCGCCGCCTACTTCGATCAGCCATTGCCGCGGACACCCCGCCGGCCGGAGACGCCGATTCATCTTGCGACCGTAAGCATCGACGGCGGTCGGATGCAAACACGGCTCGACGGCGGTGGAGTGGGCGTCCACTGTCCGCATTGGCGAGAGACGAAAAACGCCTTGTTTTTAAGGATGAACGGCGTTTCGTTCCAGGAAGACCCACACCCGGAGTTGCCCGAGTGCTTCGCGGATCGGCATCGCATGAAGACGTTGTTGCCGGGCGTCGAACCGGTGGAAGACGACCGAAAGGAAGATCGCCAAGCGGCTTCTGAAACTCGGCGGGAACTTCTCCGGCGGCGTCCGGAGGCCTTGTTTCGCACCTGCCTTAGTTCATTGACCACGAGCAAGAAGTTCGGCCCGATGATGGCGGCCGAGGCCGACTCGCGTGGATTCTACCTCGCCGCGAAGCGGGCTTTCGTTTGCGACGGCTTGCCGTACAACTGGACGATTCAGCAGACGCACTTTCCAAGGTTCACGCCCATCCTCGATTTTGTTCACGCGGTGGAACACGTCTACGCAGCGGCGCGTTGCGTACGAAACGACCAGGCGGAACTCTGGCGGCTTCATCTGCAATGGACCGAAGCGTGTTGGCAAGGTCGTGTGCGGGAAGTCGTTGCGGAGTTGTGTGTGGAACAACAGCGCATCGGCGATCCGCCGGCGGACGCCGCCGAGAACGATCCTCGCAAAATCATTGCCGAGGTGATCGGCTACTTCGAGAACAACGCACGGCGGATGAACTACCCGGCCTATCGTCGCGAGGGCCTGCCGGTCACGTCGGCCCTGATGGAGTCGTTCGTGAAAGAACTGAACCAGCGTGTGAAAGGGACGGAGAAATTCTGGAACGACGGAGCCAGCGGCGAGGCGATCCTACAAGTTCGGGCGGCGGCATTATGCGACGACGACCGTCTGCACCGGCACTTGAAAACCCGCCCCGGCAACCCATTTCGCCCCAACGCCCGCCGCCGTCCCCCCGCAGTCGCCAACGCCAGCTAAAAAAGTGCGTTCCTGCACCCCCTGGGGATCGGCCCACTTGCCAAAGTAGTGCATCCGGCCGCGAATCTTCTTTGCCCATACCCCAGCCGCATGTGGAAATAGGGGGAAGTTGGGGCGGGGTTTGCGGGGCTTCTTAGGTCTGGTAGAGTGAGGCAATGCCATACTCCTTTGCGATAGATGCCACCTGTTTTGTACACTGCCGCCGACAGTCGGCTTTCATGGTGTCGGGTGTAATGGCGGGTGTAGTGGCATTATTGCAGAGAGTCGGCAAATTGTCAATAGCCCTTGTTTTCAAGGGTTTTGGATGGGTGGCCGAGTGGTCTAAGGCGGCGGTCTTGAAAACCGCTGTGGGCGAGAGTCCACCGGGGGTTCGAATCCCTCCCCATCCGCTTGTTCGCCGGTGCAGTATCGCAAATCGCCGTACTTCCTTAGTACTACAACGCTGGGTTACACAAACGTTGTCAGCATAACCGCTTACGATGTCAGTTCTTTCGTCTTGACGGAAGAATCATGTTGTTCACATGCCCAATCGCCAGGTTCCAGACGACGCGAGGCAGTCTGACACTTGCATAACAGCACCAACGAGAACTGCTATCAATGACAGCATCGATCAA
>JAHIKV010000156.1 GCA_018897395.1 Planctomycetota bacterium
CATCCTGCGGACCAGTCATTCACCTCCAGTTGCTCTCCACCCCCTCTCACGAGGACGCAGTTACTATTGGTTACAAAGTTCAGACCCAACTTCGACAGGGACTTCCACCCTGCTGATTCGATACACTTACAAGCGCACTAGTCGGCACACTCCGTGTGCCGGCCACGCACACGGAGTGTGCGGGCTACTTCCCACCCTACAACGAACCCTGCGCCATGAACGCGACTGAACTTCGCTCCTGGGACGTGGAACGTCGCCGTGACGGAGTGGTTTTGGTCCGAGTCCATTCGAGCAGCCGGCAGGGAGGGCGGTTGCCCGACGCCGTATTCTCTTTCCGCCGCGGCGACCCCCAATATGACTATTGGGAGGGGCAGCTTCTTCAACGCAAGCCGGCCCGACAGTCGCATTGACATCTCTTTGCTCGGTCAGCCCGCGATTGACCGCCCGGAAGCGGCGTTTATACTGATTTTCAGCCCGCCAATGGAACCCGCCCAGTTGCCGTCGGCACGGCGGTTAGTGGTTGACTTACTTCAACCTGCGAGGAACACGTTCATGCACTCATTCTGTAAGGGGATCGTCCTGGAAGCCGAGGGGCGACGATATGTGGTCTGCGCCCTGGATTGGTGCGTTGTGTGCAACGATTCCTACCGCAAATTACGGGAGAAGATCGCCGAAGCGGCCGGCATTGATCCTGCCCATGTAGCCGTGCAAACCGTCCACCAGCACACCGCGCCGGCGATCGACATTGTTCCAAACGAAGTGTCGCCCGAGAAAAAGGACGAGAAATCGCCGCCGGAGTTCGATCCAAAAGTGTTCGATTCGCTCGTCGAGCGAATCGCCGAGGCGGTGAAGCAATCGCTCGACCGGTTCGAGCCGTTCGACGGCGTCGGGGCGGGCCAGGCCAAGGTGGACCGCGTGGCGTCCAGCCGCCGGCCGGTTGACGCGGAAGGGAAAATTCGCCCGCGCATGAACTGCTGTGCGGACCCTGTCATCCGGGCGTTACCCGAGGGTACGATTGACCCTTACATAAAAACGATCACTCTGGCGCGGGGGGAAAAACCGCTGGTCCGGCTCCATTATACGTTGCACGGAAAGAAGTGAAACATTCTTTTCGGATGGAAAAGATAGTTACACTTCCGGCCGTTCACCGTATAGTATTGTTTCCCCGGAATCAGATACCCAATCTCGCGCCGATACTCCTTCCACCGTTTCGCATGGGTGTTGGTCATCTGCTGCATAAAGGCAGGAAGATCGCCATCACGCTCCGGCCAGACCACAAAATGCCAGTGGTTGGACATCAGGCAATAGGCGCAAAACCGCATCAGCGGGTGCGCAAAGCTTCCTCGACGACCCGCTCGAACGCCAAGAAGTCCTCGTCCTTGGCAAACAGCGTCCTCCGGCCCACGCCTCGGTTCAGTACGTGGTAGACCATTCCTCCAGGCACATATCGCAACATGCACTCTTCTTACCAATTCTTCCCAGCCTTGTCAAATTTGGTGGCCGTCACCTTTTCTCACCCCCTTTTCTTTGGCGTTCATTCGACGCGGACGGTGGCCAGACCATAGCCGCGGATAGGCACGGCGACCTCTCCATCGCGAATTTCCAGCGGCCGTTGACGTTCCTCGACCAGGTTGCAGGCTTCGGCCTTCGAGGCAGGAATGCGCCGATCGAGTCGCAGGTGCGCCGTGGTTGGCTGCCCAGAGAGTTCCCAGAGCCGCACCACCAGGGCGCTGCCCTCGTCGGCCTGCTTGGCGCCGATGATGATTACATTGGGCTCGGCGATGGAAACGAGGCTGGTCGCGTTCTCCGGCGACGGCCCCTGCGGATTCGGTTTCACGGCAACACCGATCAGCGGATTCGACACTGCCCAACCAAAGCGCGCCGAGGCGACGTTGTCGGCCTTCGACCGGCTGGTCAGCGCAAAGCGGAAGGTATGGTCGCCGCCCTGACCGGCGGCGTAGTTCGTAAACCAGTAGTTATTCATCAGGTAGGCGTAAAGATGGCCGTTGGTCATCGGCAGTTTTGTTTGCCATTTGCCGCGATTCACGTCCTGGAAGCAGACCAGCGGCGCGTCGGGCGTGGCCCACGCGATCGCCACGTCCCGGCCTTCCACCTCCACAAAATGCTGCACGGTGAACCAGTCGAGGCACGCCCCGGGCAACATGTCCCTGTTGGCGTTGACGATCGCCGCAGGCGCCTCGTAGCGGATGGTCGGCTCCTTCGGCTCAAAGGGAAAGGCAAAATACACGCCTTCCTTGTCGTACGTCAGCGTCTTGGTCAGATGATTCACGATGTCGATACGCTTTACCGCATCCCAAACGATGATCCGGCTCGTGATCTTGGGAGCCATGGTCCCGGCAGTCTCGACGCGCATCATCTCTCCGAGACCGGGGAGTTGCGCTCGGTGCAGGGTGGCCTTCTCGGGGACGCTGATCCGCAGTTTCGGCACCGGCATGTCGTCCGTCGGCTCTTCCTGGCACACGAGCCGCGAGCCGTTGCCCCCGGCGACGTAGAGGTACTCGTTGAGTCTGTGGGGCGCCTTCGCGTCCACCAGCTCCCGATCCAGCTCTTTGTCATGGATGCTCGATATCCCGCCGGCCGGGTCGAATTGGACGCGGTAGAACCGGCTTTCGATGACGGTCCCTTCAGCGGGCTTAGGTTGGACTTGATTTGCCTGCGGCGCCAATTTCAAAACGCGATAACCGCACGCCGGAACGTCTTTGACCAGCATGATTGTCCCGTCGGGCGAGGCATAGGACTGGACATCCGGCTCCGCCACGCCCATGCCCTCGGGCAGGTTGACTCGCAGGATATCCGTCCGCGGCCAACTCATCGGGTTGAAAACGACTAGCGCCGGTCCGTCGGTACGGACCAGCGAAGCCAGAGCGCGGGCCCCTTTGTCCAAAAGCGCTTTCGCGCCCTCGGCGGCATCGATCGCGTATTGGGCCTTGACTTTCCATACGGCCTTGGTTAACTCGCTCTCCGGTTGATCGATCGAGCAATGGGCGCCCCAAGTGTGCTCGTTGTAGAGCGTACAGTTGCGCCAGACCTGGTAGATCTCGTCCGGCCGGTACTGCTCGGCTCGCCCGATGCGTCCGGCCAGCGCCAGCAACTTCTCGCCGCCGGCCACCGCCTCTTGGGCGTTGCGGCAGAGGGCCGTCTCCCGAGCCGTCGAGCCGGCGCCGTCCTCCCAATAGGTGCCCCCGCTGCCGCGTAAGACCGGCAACTTGTCGCCGTATCGCCGCTCGAGGTACTCTCCGAACTCGGCATTGAGCGACAAAACGACCTTGGGAAACTCGTAGCGATCGTTCCACTCCTTGACGACCTCGGCCAGCCGGGCGTCGAGCAGTTCATTGTCGAGGTAGGTTCCGTGGAGGAAGACGGCGTCGTAGGGGTAGCCCCGCTCCTTGTAGTCTTGGAGCCGGGTGACGACGTCTTCCTTGGCTTTATCCACGCTTTTGTCCAGCCCCGAGGCTTCACCGTAGCCGAACATGCGCATCATCAGCACGCGGCTTCCATCGGGACCTTCCCACCAACACGGGGCTTGGAGGAGTTGCATCCGCCTGAAGGTCCGCGCACGCACGGGGTTGGCCCCGCTGCTGAAATAGCGGATGCCCGCCTCGGACAAAATGGTGGGCATCGAAGCCTCTTGGGTCGGGACGTCGCTAATCATCGCGCTCCGGTAGGGAACGCCATGCTCGCGGTGCAGCTTGTGCGCAAACGACGTCAACCGACACGCTGCCTCCGCGGAGCAAAGCCCGGTAAGAACATTGCAGTAGAGGGCCTGGACGCCGAGTTTTCCTTCTCTGGTAAAACGGTAAAAATCGGCCAGTCGCTCCCCGCTCCGCGAGTTGACGTAGTTTTCCGCCTGCCAGGCGACCTCCAGGTTCCAGCGGAAGTCCGGGAAGCGGCGGAAAAGGTCCATGGCGACGTCGATGTTCTTGTTGTGTCGCTCGGCACATTCCGCCGGGAGATGCGTGTACCCAATGTCGGTATGCGAGCTGGGAGCGACGAAAATCCGCCATTTGCGCTCGGGCATGACGCGGACCGTCGTCGTCTTCTTCTCTGCGCCGACGGTGGCGATGATCTTCACGTCCACGGGATCGGGCAAGTCCGGCACGCCGATTTCCCGCGAAATCGAGCCGAACGGCGGCATCTGTTTGATGGGGACTTCGATCTTTTGGCCGGCCGCCTCCGCCTGCAACAATACTTCGGAGGCCGGAGTCGTCAGCGTCAGGGAAACCTCCACGAGGCGGCATAGTCGACCGTCGCGACGAGCGTAGAACGGCGTGGATCGGGCCGTCATGCTCTGAATCCGCGCCGGCGGCACGATTGCCCGGACAACGTCGCTTTGGCCCACTTCAAACGCGATCGGTCTTGGCCCAAACTGAGTCGCATACGCCTCGCCGTTGCCGGCATTGGCGAACTCGGAGTAACTGCGGTCCGATTTGCCGATCTGCCAAACAGCTCGCTCGGCCCCCATGGCCGGCGACGAGGCCAGAACCATCAAAAGCAAGTTTATTCGACACATGGCAATTCTCCTTGCTGCTCGCCGACAGCGGTTCGTCCGGGACTCGGCGTCACCCCTCGTGGTTACTGCCGGCCACGGAAAACACTCATTATACGGTGAACGGCCGGAAGTGCAACCGTCTTCTCCATCCGAAAAGAATGTTTCACTACTTTCCGTGTTTCCGTGCAATGTATATTATGCCACGCATCCCCAAACCAAACGGATCGGCGACATCTACATCTTGCTCCTGCCGGGCGAGCCGATGGTCTGTTTTCAATAGTATGCCCAGGAGCTTAGGCGCTGCAAGACAATAAGTTGTCGAATTCGAGCCGTTGATAGGGGTAGGGAAGGCCGATTGAGTTCGGCCTCCCCTCCCTCCGAACCGGACGTGCGGATTTCCCGCATCCGGCTCTCCGGTTAGTGGTATTACCTCCAAGAGGATTGATGAACCGAGACCGAGAGGGAGACAAGG
>JAHIKV010000157.1 GCA_018897395.1 Planctomycetota bacterium
CCTTGTCTCCCTCTCGGTCTCGGTTCATCAATCCTCTTGGAGGTAATACCACTAACCGGAGAGCCGGATGCGGGAAATCCGCACGTCCGGTTCGGAGGGAGGGGAGGCCGAACTCAATCGGCCTTCCCTACCCCTATCAAATATGATCAACTTATTCTGACGCGATACCTTTAGTAACCCGAGTTCGCGGAACTCTCCCGGAACTCCGAGGCCCCCCATGAAACGCCCTACTTCCAGTGCTTCTGCACGAAGGCATCGACCTCGGGCAGGCCGCCTTGGAGGATGAGGTAGCCGTTGTGCGGCTCACGAGGCGTGGTTTCGTGGTTGATCGGCGTGGTCATCATCGTGCGGATTTGCCGCGGATCGTCGGTCTGCCCCAGCACCCACGCCAGCTTCATGTAGGCCGTCTCGGGAAGCATGTTGTCCAAGGGGATGATGCCCAGTTCCAACAGGTCGCGGCCCGTGTCGTAGACGTACATCTGGGCAAATCCCCAGAGGGTCTGGACGGTCATGACGACGGTGACGCCCTTTTGGACGGCCCTCTTGATTGCCGGATAGATGGGCTTGTTGACATGGCCCAGGCCGGTGCCCGCGATGACGATCCCCCGGTAACCCATGTCGGTAAGCCCGTCGATGATGTCTGGCTTGAAGCCGGGATAGTAGTACTGGATGGTTACTTTTTCCTCGAAGACGGGCTTTATCACCGGCACGCGGGTCTTGTCGCGCCGCAGGAAGTCGTCGGTGATGTATTTGAAGTGACTGCCGTCGTCGTTCGGGTAGCGGATGACCGTGGCCAGCGGCGTGTCGCCGATGGTGCGGAAGGTGCTCCGATAGCTGGAGTGCATCTTTCGGCAGCGCGTGCCGCGGTGGAGCAGATCGTAGTTGTCCGAGGTGGGGCCGAACATGCAGAGCATCACCTCGGCGATGTCGCATTCGGCGGCGGTCCGCACGGCGTTGATCAGATTCAACGCCGCGTCGGACGAGGGCCGGTCCGAGCTGCGCTGGCTGCCCACCACCACGATCGGCACCGGACTGTTCTGCACCATGAAGCTGAGGATCGCGCCGGTGTGCGACATGGTGTCGGTGCCGTGGCCGATGACGATGCCGTCGACGCCCTTGGCGATCTCATCGCCGATGGCGACGGCCAGGGCCTTGTACTGCTCGGGCCCCATGTTCTCGCTGAAAACGCCGAAGAGCTTCTTCGTGGTGAGGTTGGCGATGTCGGCCAGTTCGGGCACGGCGCCGTACAGCTCGCCGGGCGTGAAGGCGGGGATTACCGCGCCCGTGCGGTAGTCGAGCCGCGAGGCGATGGTCCCGCCCGTGCCGAGCAACGTGACGTTCTTCTTCTGGGGATCGAAGGGGAATTCCTTTTCGGGAATCTTGTAGACGGCCTTCTTGTAGCCGATTTCCTTGATCGAGACGATCCGCTCGGCGGCGATGCCCACGTTGTAGCCGTTGAAGAGTTTGACCACGAGGTGGAGATCGTCGAAGGTCTCGCTCCGCGGCAGGATTACGCCGGTGAAGACGGAGCCTCGGTCGTTGGCGACCTCGACCTCGCTCCAGACGCCGATCCGGTGCTTTTCCAGAATTTCCTTCACGGGGCCTCGGTAGCCCTGGAATCGGTCGGCTCGCTCGTTGAAGGGGATGGTGCTGCTCATCGGACCACCTCCCCGAGCTTCGTCTTGATGAACTCGGCGACTTCCGCGGCGGGGGCCTTGCCTTTAAGCATTCGGACGGCCCGGCCCGTCAGGAAGCGCACCCGTTTCTGGTCCGTGTCCTCATTATTCTTGCAACGATATCCCTCGAAGGTCAACTGATCCGCCTCCTGTGTCCAAGCCTCGTGCTGCCGCAGGGCGATGCCCAAGGCCGCGGACGCCCCCTCGGCGTCCAGCCCGTCCTGGGCCATGGTCGAAGCCACGGCCGGTATGGCCTCTCTCGGTATGCGGCCGTCCGTATAGAGATCGAAGACCTGAACCCACTCCGAGACCCCCAGACGCTGTACGGGCACGCCGGAGCGTTGCAGGGCCTTGTACTGCTGACCAATCACGATGCCGGCCAGCAGCCCGTCCGCGCCGGTCTTCTCGACCACCGCGTCGACGATCTCGGCGCCGCCCCGGCGGATCAGGTAATAGGCCGTTTCCTCGGGCACGCGCCAGGACATATACCGCTCGATTCGCTCCCAGGGGGGCGGCTTCAGGCGGGAACGGATCTCTTCCATCCGCTGCTGGGTTATCCGAGTAGGCGGCGAATCGGTGTCGGGATACATGCGGTCGGGGCCGGGCAGGATGCGCTCGAACGTGGTGAGGCCTCCGACCAGGGCCTGCCTCGTCTCCTTGGGTACCCCCGCCGTGGCGTCGGCGAAGCGGATGCGGATTTCCTCGGCGGCGGTACGGCAGTCCTCCTCGGGACCAAAGACGATGAAAAAGTCGTCGTTGCCTCCGGGGTTCACTCGCTTTCGCAGGCGTTCCAGTATGCCATGCTTGTCGGGGAACTCCGGCATCGCCGCGCCGCTGAGCACGATCGGGGCCTCGTCCAGACAGGCGATCACTCGGACTCGGCCGCGCAGCTCGTCGAGGAAGATGGTGTCGGGCTGGGTGGGATGCTGTGCAAGGCCCTCGACCCCCGCGATGTTCACGGCGTAGACCTTGCCGCCCGCCTGGAGCGCACGCTGCATGAATCCCAAATCGGCCGTCGCGCAGACATCGCTAACGTCGTGGGCGGTCATGCGTACGGAGTCGGGTGTGCGGAGTCCCCGCCGATGCAGCTCCTCGCGAATCTTCAGCAGGTTGCACTGTCGCAGGGCTTCGTTGTGGACCAGCTTCACGGCCAGCCCCGCGCGGGGCACGCCCTTGATCTCGCAGCGGTCTCCGCCGCGGACGCTCACGTTCACGTCCTGGCGGCTCGCGCCGATGCCGGTGCGCACCCGGCCCGTGCTCCGGGCCAAAAGGCCGCAGAGCAAGATCGCTTCCCGAACTTCCTGGGGAGTAAAGAGTTCCGGGCCGGTGACGGTCTCCGTAAGCGGCATGCCCAGGCGGTCCGTGCGCCAGATGATCTGGTGTCCCTTGTCCTCCACCTCGCGGCAGGAGTCCTCCTCCACGCTGACGTGCGTGATCGTCAGCCGCCGGCCCTTGAAGGGCATCCATCCGTTCACGCCGACGATCGCCGTGCGCTGGAAGCCCGTCGGGATGGAACCGTCCAGGTATTGCTTCCGGGCGATGTGGACCTCGTCTATCACGTCCATGTTCATGGCAAGACACAGCTCGATGGCCACGTCGATGGCCTCCTGGTTCACCAGAAAGGGAGGCGTGTCGTCCATCTCGTACGTGCATACGTTCTGCCGGTTCAGCAGATAGACGATCTCCTTCTTCGTCTTGAACTCCATCAGGGCAGTGCCGTCGTATTCTCCCAGCTCCGAAAGGGTCGGCCGCATGTGACGGAGCACTTCGCCGTCGTGGGTCTCCGTGTACAGCCCCGCGGGACAGCGGCAGAACAGCTTCTCTCGGGTCATAAGCTGCTGATGCACTTCCAGCCCCGAGATCAACCCAACTGCTTGGTAGTCCAAACTATCGAGCATCCAGCCCTTCCTTATAAAATTTCAAAGTTATGCGGCAGATCGAGAATTGTCAAGAAGACCGTGCTTGTGGGGGGCCGAAGGGTTGTTGTGCGCCGAAAAACTAATGTCGCAATGTTTAGCAGCCGCCGGTACGGCGGCTTGCGCGGGGACACGGGCCGCCATACCGGCGGCCGATAAACGGTCATCGTATTGTCATCCCTAGGGGAACAGTACGCACTCCGGCGCGACCAACTCGTCGCGAGTCGTCGTGCGAACGGCCGTAAAATAACCCGGCCGCAAGGCGGCGGAACTCCACAAGCCTGAAGGATTGATCGCCATGATCGCCACCTGGTGCATCTCGGGAAGCTGAAAGGCTTCTACAATGCGTTGGAGGACTTCGCGGGCGGCGTCCTTCGGTTCCGCTCCGCGGCCCATCAGTTCCACGGCGAGAAAGCTGCCGCAAACGCCCATTATCAATTCGCCCATGCCCGTGGCCACGGCCGCCCCGCGACGCGGATCGACGTACAGCCCATGGCCGACGATCGGCGAATCGCCCACCCGCCCCGGCACTTTGAACGGCAATCCGCTGGTCGAGCAGGCGCCGGCGATCTGCTCACGGGAATCCATCGCCAGCACTCCCACGGTGTCGTGGTACTTGTTGTGCGGTTCCGCCTCTATCACGGGCAGCGAGTCAGACTCTTCGAGATTTGTGGGGAGTGAGACGATTGCGTCGTCGTGGATTTGGGCGGCCGGATGTCGGCAGACCCAGTTCTGCCACATCGTCTGCGCACGCTTGGTTAAGAGGTTGGCGGCGGTAAGTCCCTGGCGGGCGGCAAAGCGATCGGCCCCTTCGCCGGCCAGCATTACCAGGTTGAGCCGATCCATCACCAACCGGGCAATCGAGACGGGGTGCGGAAACCGCCGTACGTAGCACACTGAACCGCAGCGCGACGGGGAAACCATGATCGAGGCGTCCAACGAGACATCGCCGGAGCGGTCGGGACACCCGCCACACCCCACGCTGCGGACCTCCGTGTCGGCCTCGATCGCGCGGCAGGCCTGCTCCACCGCGTCAAGGCTCGATTGATTCGCTCCGGTCAGATAAGGCCAACCGGCCGCGTTGGCTTTCTTTCCAAAACTCCAGGTGCTGAGAATAATAGGTTCCGACATGGCAGGTTCCTCCAGCGGCGCGACAAACGCGTCAACATGACATACCAAAGCCGAAAAAGTCAAGAGCCGAACCGGAATTTTTGATCGGCTTGACGCACGACCGTAAAACGGGACAATTAGAAACCATTCTAATGGAGATATAGATGTCCCGATTCGCCGTAATACTGCCCGCCGCCGGCCGTGGCAGCCGTTTCCACGACAAAAGCTACAAGAAGCCGTTCGCCCCGTTGGCCAACAAGTCCCTCTGGCTCCATTCGGCCGAGCGGTTCCTCGGCCGCGACGACGTGGTGCAGACGGTCCTGGTGATCGCGCCGGAGGACCGCGAGCAGTTCTTCTTCAAGTTCGGCGCGAATATCGCCATACTAGGCATTGAAGTGGTCGACGGCGGCGCCGAACGGGCCGACTCAGTCGAAGCCGCCCTTGGGCATCTGAAACCGCAAGCCGAGTTCGTCTGCGTCCACGACGCCGCCCGGCCGTGTCTGGCCGACGCCTGGATCGACGCGGTTTTCGCCGCCGCCGAAAAGACCGGCGCGGCGATTCTGGCCGTACCCGTGCCCGGCACGCTTAAGCGGGTCGGCCCCGACCGGAAGATTGAGGAGACCGTCTCGCGCGAAGGGCTTTGGGAGGCCCAGACGCCGCAGGTATTCCGCCGCGAATTGCTGATCGAGGCTTATGCCAAGCGCGACGGCTTTCAGGCCACCGACGACTCGCAACTTGTCGAGCGGATCGGCCATCCGGTGACCGTCGTGCCCGGCTCGCCGATCAACATCAAGATCACCACCAAGGAGGACCAACGCTTGGCCGAGCACGCGCTTAGGGCGTTGCCGAAGCCGAAGCTCGCCGGCCCGCTGCATCCGTTCGCCGATGGGGGTATGTGGAGGTAGGGGGAGAGAGGAGAGGGGAGAGGGAGGATTTATTATGCCGGATAGCATATTTTCGATTGTTGAACAGGTTGGCATCGTTGAACTCCAGTGGCACTCGATCCCCATGGATCGAGAATACGATGAGTTTGTTAAGAAATACTACGAATCGCCACTGAATTCACCCGGCAATATCGTTTACGCCTTCGAGGGCAAACATCACGCTTATCCCACTAGGACTGTTCTATACATTGGAATGTCCGAATCACAAGGCGGCACACGCCCACAGAAATCCGCGAAAGATCGGATTTACGGCAAGCCCAAAATCATGGCTTTCACTTATAGCGAGATGGTTCTTCGATGGGCGATGACACCAGAGATTTCCGAAGATGAGATAATGAAGTGGGATAATCCGGCGCACCAGACTCCCACACGGATTTTTGAGCATATGTTGATTCATGCCATGAAACCCGTCTTGAACAGTCGAGGGGCGGACGGTTACATGCAGGAGTTGATGTGTAATAAAAAATTGCAGAAGACGCCGTGTATTGGAAAATTGGTCGTGTGTAACAAGGGCGACAAGGGTCTGTTGCTTCCAGTCATTTACGGCGATTACTATGGCCGCAGAGATGAATGGGAATAAATTGTTCTAAAATTGTGGAAGTAGGGAGGGAAATATGTCGGTAAAGGATTATCGGGATTTGATTGTCTGGCAGAAGGCGATGAATCTGGTTGAAACGATTTATCGCACAACAAAGACATTCCCGAGAGAAGAAATATACGGTCTAACCAGTCAGATTCGTCGCGCCGCCATTTCCATTCCGTCGAATATTGCCGAGGGCAATGGGCGACACACGACTCGCGACTACGTGCATTTCCTCGGCATGGCTTATGGCTCCGTCAAGGAAGTGGAAACTCAAGTGCTCATCTCCGAGCGGCTCCGATATATCAATTCCGACCGCAGCGGCGAATTGGTGCAAATGACGACAGAAATCGCCCGGCTAATCAGCGGCTTGGTTAACTCCTTGAATAGAAAGACTTCTCGATGACGCCCGACATCAACCCCTCTCCCCTCTCCCCTCTCCCCTCTCCCCTCTCCGACGTCTTCGCCGAGCTTTCCTGGCGCGGACTAATCAACCAAACCACCGACGACGCGAACCTGCCGCGGCTGCTGATGGAAAAACCGCGGACCGTCTATGCCGGATTCGACCCCACGGCCGACAGCCTGCACGTCGGCCACCTGATGGCGATGATGATCCTGCGGCGGTTCCAGCAGGCCGGTCACCGGCCGATCGCCGTCGTCGGCGGAGCAACCGGAATGATCGGCG
>JAHIKV010000158.1 GCA_018897395.1 Planctomycetota bacterium
AAAAATCTTGGCAACGCACTGAAATGTTCGTTTAACCCGGAGCCAACGGCGACGGTGTGGAGATGGAGTAGTCTTTTCCAGTTATCTCCGTCGCCGTTGGCTCCGGGTTAAACGAAAATGCCAAGAAAAATTGCCGCGCCCGATAGCGCCGCGGGCTTGACATGCCACCACGGCGAGGGGAGAATAATGGGAGGTGTATTCCTCGTGCGTTGGCCAGTCCCCCCTCCCGGCAATGCCGTTATCTCCCTCCAGCCACCAGGAGCGAACCATGTCCCGCCACAATCGCCGCGATTTTCTCAAGCGTTCCGCCGCCGCCGGCTTCGCCGCCACGTTTGCCGTCTCCGGGACCAAGGCGTCGGGCAAGATTCCGGGCGCCAACGAGCGAGTCCGCATCGCCGTGGTCGGCATCAACGGCCGAGGGCAAGAGCATATCCGCCGCTACTGCGAGATGAAGAACGTCGAGGTCGCCTACATGGTCGATCCCGACAGCCGCTTGTTCCCAATGCGCAGCCGATGGGTCAAGGACCACGCCGACAACACGCCCAAGTGCGTGCGGGACCTCCGCGAGGCACTGGAAGATAATAGTTTGGACGCCGTCTCGATCGCCTCGCCGAACCATTGGCATTCGCTCCAGGCGATTTGGGCCTGCCAGGCCGGCAAGGACGTGTTCGTCGAGAAGCCGTGCAGCCACAACATCTTCGAGGGCCGCAAGCTGGTCGAGGCCGCGCGGAAGTACGACCGCATCGTGCAGCAAGGTTCGCAGAGCCGGTCCGACACGGATTGGATCGCCACGGTCGAGGCCGTCCGCGGCGGCAAGTACGGCAAGCTGCTGATCTCCTACGGCTACGCCAGCAAGCCCCGCCGCAGCATCGGATTCAAGTTGCCGAAGACGCCGCCGAAGGAACTGGACTTCAACCTCTGGCTTGGCCCGGCGCCGCAACAGCCGTATCACGAAAACCTGGTCCATTACAATTGGCACTGGTTCTGGGACTTCGGCAACGGCGAGATCGGCAACCAGGGGGTCCACCAGATGGACATCGCCCGCTGGGCAATGCCCGAGGGGGCCGTGCCGCGAAGCGCCGTCAGCCTCGGCGGACGATACGGATACCAGACCCAGGACCAGGGCCAGACGCCCAATACACAGTTTACGGTCATCGACTTCGGCGGCCCGAAATTGTTCTTCGAGGACCGCGGCCTGGTCGATCAAAAGACGATGAAGGTGACCAACGAGTTTTATACCGACGAGGGAGTGATAAAGGGCGGGAAATTCTACGCCAAGGGGACAACCGACGGCGAGCCGCTGCCCGGCGCCGCGGTGGACGAGGCCCGAAAGCGCGTCACCCTTAGCGGGCAGTTGGAAAGCTCCGACGGAAAACAGCTAGACCCGGCGAAGCTGCACTTCGCCAACTTCATCGACTGCGTCCGCAGCCGCCGGCGCGACCAACTGCGCGCGGAAATCCTCGAAGGGCACCGCTCGACGGAGCTTTGCCACCTGGGCAACCTCTCGTACCAACTGGGCAAGGAAGTGCCGTTCCATCGAGGGTCAAACCCCTTCCCCGACGACCAAGACGCCCAAGAGTCGTTCGATAGCATGAAGGAATACCTGACCGACGCCGCCAAGCTGCAACTGGAAGGCGCCACGTATCGGCTCGGCCGCAAGCTGGCGTTTGACGCCGCGGCGGAACGGTTCATCGACGACGACGAGGCGAATGAACTTCTCACCCGTCCCTACCGCCGTCCGTTTGTGGTGCCGGAGCAGGTATAAAGCCGCGGAAGCGGGTAGCCCTCCCTGAAAGAGTCCGTTGTGTCAAGGGCCGCCCGCGATCAACTTCACAATGTAAACCGCCGCGTCCATGCGGCACGGTCCGGCCTACTATACGACTCTCGGCGGAAGCTTCTCGGAGTATTCCATCTCCTTCCCGCACTTCTTGCACCGGTACAAGTCGATGCGGCCGGCGAGCTTGTCTTTTCGTGTCGAGACGTACTTCAGCGCAAACCATTGTCCACAATTCGGACAGATTCGCATTCCACCCGGCCGCATCGGTTCGCAGAGAATGCTCGATTTATTCTTCGCCGGAGCTTCGACCGATTTCTCTTTCGGCTCACCCGTTGCCATGACTTTTCCCCCGATGAGCGGACGGCTGATTGGAATTGACGATTGTGCGGAATTTTACGCCGGAATGAGGCTGCCAAAAGGCTGACACAATGGGAGAACACGCCGGCTAAACGGAATTCCGCCGTTCCGCCTCGACTTGCCGTTCGATTTCGGTGATTTTGTCGACGCGGCGTGCATGGCGGCCGCCCTCGAAGGGTCTGTTCAGCCAGATTTCGATCATCCGTTCGATCAGCCGCCGGCCCAACAGATCGGCGGAGAGACAAAGCACGTTCGCGTCGTTGTGGCGGCGGCTCATTTCCGTGGTGGTTTCGTCGTGGCAGGGCGCTGCCCGCACGCCGGCGATTTTGTTGGCGGCGATGCACATCCCCAAACCGGTCCCGCAGGCGAGGATGCCCCGATCCACTTCGCCGCGGCCGACCAGCCGCGCCACTTCCGCCGCCACGTCGGGATAATCCACCGCCTCGGGCGAGAACGTGCCGACGTCGACTATCTCGTACCCCAGTCGTTTCACCACTTCCACGACTTGTTCACGAATAGCGTAACCACGATGATCGGCGCCGATGGCGATTCGCATTGGAGAGGTCGGGGGTCAGGGGCCAAGGATCGGTAATGTTTAGCCGCCGCGTCCATGCGGCGAAAGCGGGGTAAATGTTGGGGTGGCAGTTGTACTGCCGCCCCTGATTTCGCGGCCGGGACGGGAGTACAACTCCCGTCCCAACGAGTTGCCCGCCGCGGCGAACTTTCGTTCGGACGGATCATTTCCAATTCGGGTCGGGCAACTCCAATTCGGTCAGCCGCATTTTCAGTTCGTCTTGGATCTTCGCCGCGCATTGGCGGTAGCGCTCGACCGAGCCGCCGATCGGATCGGCAATGTCGGCGCCGTCGATCGCCAGCAATTGGGTCCGCTCGGCGGCCGACGGCCACTGGGTCACGATGGCCTCGCGGTGGTGGCGGGTCATGGTATATATCGCGTCCGCGTGGCGCGCCAACGGTTCGGTCAAGGGCTGCGTTTCGTGGCCGCCGAGGTCCAGGCCCATCTCGGACATGCTGCGGACGGCCTCCACGCCGGCGCCCCCGCCGAGCATGGCGGCGATGCCCGCCGAAGCGACCAGCACCCCGCGGTCCTCCAACTCTTCGATCGGGCAGTTCAACCGCCGGGCGAGCATGTCGCGGCAGAGCATCTCGGCCATCGGGCTTCGGCAGGTGTTGCCCGTGCAGACGAACAACACCATCAGGCAGGAAAGCCGCCGCAGGGTCGGCTCGGGCACGACTCCCTCCCGCAGCAGGCTGCACCGCCCGCCGGCCACGCGGACCACCGACGACGGCTGGCCGAAGCGGCACGGACCGTCGTCCACGACCAGCGCCAACTCGTCGCCGAAACAGTCGATGACCTCCTTGGCCGTGACGGCCTCGGGCAATCCCCCGCGGTTGGCGCTGCTCAGCGCCAGCGGCCCGGCCAACATCCGCAGCACGTCGAGCACCACCTGATGGCCCGGTACGCGGAGGCCGATGGTTTGCTCGGGCGAGACCGCCTCGCGGACCTTCGGCGGCAGTTGACGCACCAGGCTGTCCGTGTGCGAATCGTCGACGACCAGCGTGACCGGCCCCGGCCAGCAGCGCCGTGCAAGCCGCCGGGCCAAGGGACATAAGTCGGGGGCGTAGTCGCGGGCCTCGTCGGCGCTCTTAATGGCCAGCGTAAAGGGCTTGGACGACGTTCGATCTTTCGCCGCCGTCAGCCGGCAGACCGCCTGTTCGTCCAACGCGGAGGCCGCCAGACCGTAGACCGTCTCGGTCGGCAGCGCCACCAGTCCCCCTTCCGCCAGGGCCTGCACGGCGCGATGCACCACATCGCGCCAGTCGTCCGTGCTGCGCAGATCGATCACCACCGGCGGCATAAGAGTATCCTGCTGAAATCGTCGCAATGCCTTATTTTACAGGTTGTTGCGCCCCACCGTCAACCCGAAGCGGGAGGGGGAGTTGGAAGGCCCAACTCTCGGCAAGCTTATCGACGCGGCGTGCAAGCACGCCGGCTAAACATTGGGTAGAAATGCGGGTTAGGCGTTGCGTCAAAATAAGTTGGTCGCATTTGATAGGGGTAGGGAAGGCCGATTGAGTTCGGCCTCCCCTCCCTCCGAACCGGACTGGCGGATTTCCCGCATCCGGCTCTCCGGTTAGTGGTATTACCTCCAAGAGGATTGATGAACCGAGACCGAGAGGGAGACAA
>JAHIKV010000159.1 GCA_018897395.1 Planctomycetota bacterium
GTCGCAGCACAATCAGCAGAATGATGGCCAACACCACTACCGCCAACGCCAACCAGGGGTTGATGATATAAAGCAACGGGGCAACGACCGCGACGCCGATCAACAGCCACATCCAACGGAAAGTGCGCGGCTCGGATGAAACTTCGTCGGGATCGACCTTGCGTTCGACCAACATTCGTTCGACCCGCCGCAGCTTGGCCTCGCGGCGCACGGCGACGACCAGTTCCTCCGCGCCGGCGTGTTCTTCCAGCAGGCCGGCCAGCGCCTCGGCCTTGACGTCCTTGTGCTGGTCTTGCAGCAGAGCGACCATCGCCGACTGGGCGTAGATGTCATTCGGGTTGAGCCGGAGCGCCTGCTGGAGGCTGCTTTCGGCATCGTTGCGTCGGTGTAGGCGGAACTGCGCCAGGCCCAACGCCGCCCAGGCCGTGGATGAGTCCGAGTCGGTCTCGACGGCCTCGCGGGCGGCCTGCTCACCCAATTTCGGGCCGCGCTCGGTGGCCATGAACCAGGCGTACTCGCTCAACAGCGCCGGCCGGCGGCCGGAGAGGACAATCGCCCGCTGAAATGCCTCTTGGGCCACGCGCAGCCGCCCGGTGCGCCAGGCGGCCATCGCCAGCAGTTGGTGTGCATGGTGGTCGCGCGGGGCAAGTTCGACCGCCCGGCGGGCCTCGTCGAACGATTCATCCGGGGCGTCGGCCCCAAGCAACGCTTGGGCGCGGATCGCGCTGACCACCGCGCGATCCGGCGCGACCGATGCGAGTTGATCGCCGATGCCCACCGCGCGGACGTAATCGCCGTCGTTGAGCGCGGCAAACGCCCGGTCGATCAGATCGCGGATTTGTAGCTCGTCCATTGTTTCACGTCAGGCACGGCCGGACCTATAAGTGATATTTTATCGCGGATTATGCGACGGGGAAAGAGTATTTCGTCGGACGATTTGTGACGTGCAAAATGTCGTATGGACCGTTTAGCGGGGCCGCTTGCGGCCCGTTGCCGCAAATTGACCGACACGGAGGAACATTTAGCCCGCCGTGAATACACGGCGGGCAGCGGCGGTGGGACGCATCAGTCCGCGCCCCGGGTTGTACCGCCGTGCCCCGGGTGTATTCACCCGGGGCTAAATGGCAGTTTTTTTCGGGCCAATTTCTGGATGCCATCACATAGTATAGTTGTAAGAGGTTCCTTCATGTCAAATTTGATGGAAAAGATTCGCGACTCGATCTCCCCCGGGTGTATTCACCCGGGGCTAAATGTCCCGGGGCTAAATGTCCCGTGGTTAAATGTCCTTGTGCTGGCGACCGCCGTTGTTCTCTGCGGTTGTCGGTTGCGTCTGTACGCCGGCGAAACGGCGACGGCCGAAGGGATGGTCGAAGTGACGTTGCCGGGACTGAGCGTCGAAGGAGAGCCGCTCGGTTGGAACAGCCGGGTGGTCCATTTGCTGGGCCGCGACGGACGGCTGTGGCAGTTCGACCCCGACGAAGTAATCGGTTTCAAGAAGACGGCCTCCCGGTTCCGGGCCTATTCGCCCTCGGAGTTCCGCGCGGCGCTGCTGCGCGAGTTGGGCGACGACTACGAAGTGAGCGGTACGAGCCACTATCTGGTGGCACATCCCCGCGGCGGGCGCGACCGATGGGCCGAGCGGTTCGAGGACCTCTATCGCTCGTTCGTCCATTTTTTCTCCGTGCGCGGTTTCGATCTTCACCGGCCGATGTTTCCGCTGGTGGGCATCGTCTGCAAGGACCGCGGCGACTTCAACCGCAGCGCGAATCGGGAAAAGGGGACAGGTCCAATTTGCCGGAACGGCCCGAAGGGTGCTTCGCACAAATTGGACCTGTCCCCTTTTCCCGCCGGCGTCGAAGGGTACTACAACCTGAACTCGAATCGGATCACGATCTACGACCTGGGCGGCCGGGGCGACTCGTCGGACTGGCAACGGAACGCCTCGGTGTTGATCCACGAGGCCACGCACCAGACGGCGTTCAACACGGGCGTCCACGGCCGCTACAGCCCGCCGCCGACCTGGGTGGTCGAGGGTTTGGCGATGCTCTTCGAGGCGCCCGGAGTGCATGACCCGCGCAATTGGACGCGGCCGGCCGATCGGGTGAACCGCGACCGGCTGAAAGCGTTTCGGCGGATCGTCGCCCCTCGCCACCGGCCGGAAATGCTCTCGCTGATGGTTGCGTCCGACGAGTTGTTCCGCGTCACTCCGGCGGCGGCCTACGCCGAGGCCTGGGCGATGAGTTTTTTCCTTGCCGAGACCGAACCAAGCAAGTACATGCGGTATCTGAAGCTGACCGCCTCGCGCCCGCCGTTTCAGAATTACACGGCCGCGGAGCGGACGGCCGATTTCACGTCCGTTTTCGGCGATGATTGGCGGATGCTCGAGGCCCGGTTTTTGCGGTTCATGGCGGGGGTGAAGTAGTAGGGTGGGACAAGCGAAGCGCAGTCCCACCAAAAAACTCTTTCTGCCGTTGGCCTCGGTGTGACGTATAAATGTAGTGGGGGCGTTGTCGCCTCGCCGCCTTTGGGACGAATATTCCGAATGTGCCGGGGGTATCGACGTTTTTCGCGTCGCAGTCGATTGTAAGAAACGGCGGCCATGGATCCCTTGCTCCTGCCGACATCCGAACCGGAAAACCGGGTCGAACAGTTCGCCGCGTCCTTTCATGCCCAGCGCGACCGCGCGCGCGAATTTCTCGACGCGCGCCAGGCGCGTCTAAAACGTGCCGAGGACGCGCTCGAGCGGCATCTTCAGCGGCTGGAAGAGGAGTCCGCCGCGGCGGCGGATGGGCCGGCCGAGCGCGGCGCCGGCGAAGACTACCGGCGCCGCTACGAGATGGCCCTGGACGATCTCCGCGATCTGAAGGCGAAGCACGCCGAACTTCAGCGGCAACTGGCCCAGGCCCGATCGAATACGGCAAATCGCGCCGACGGGGAACCGACGCGAAACGGAATCCTCGACTGGGAAGCGGAGAAACGCCGCATCCTAGACGCGCTGGAAACCGATTTCGACCAGAGTGATCGCCAACAGCGGGTCGAACGTCTGAAGATCGAGGACGTGCTCCAAACCACGGGAAAGGTGATTGCCGAAAAGGATCGGGAGATCGAGGAACTGCGGCGGCGGTTGGAAGAGCAAGACGGCGACGCTAAGATCGAAACCGAGCGGTCGGCCGCGATAGATCGAGTCATCGACGGCGACGCCGTGATCCGGCGGGAGCGGGAGCGGCTCGAACAATTGCAGGAGCAATGGCGGGAGAAATTGCGCCAAGCGGAAGTCGAGTTGTCGGTGGAGCGAGCGAAGCTCGCCCGCCGGCACGCCGAATTGGAAGTGCTCGCCAAAGCCGGTGCGGCGGAGACTCCCCCGGAGACTAACGCGGCCGAGAAAGTCGAGCAGTCCGCCGGTGGACGTTGGTTGGCCCGGCTGGGATTGGCCGAAGCGGATTGGACATACAGGAAGCGGCGATGACGTTTGGCGGGCCGCTATCGCGTTGCATTCATTATAGTTGCGCGTGATTTCAAGCACAGCGGCGCGAATATCCGCGACAAACTCCCCCCCCGCGTGGTGGGCGACTTGTCTGAAAAGGCCATGCGTGCAAGAATAAAGGCTGATATTAACGAAACATGTGGGAGGATTAAACGTTCATGAAAATCGTGCCCTTGAATGCCAACGTTGTTATCAAACGTCTGCCGGCCGAAGAGACTACCGCCGGCGGCATCGTACTGCCCGACGGCGCCAAGGAGAAACCTCGGCAAGGACGGGTGTTGTCGGTCGGCGACGGCCGGAGGTTGCCGGACGGCACGCACGCCGAACCGCAGGTCGGCGAAGGCGACCGCATCTTGTTCGGCAGCTACGCCGGCACGGAAGTCGTGGTCAACGACGACGAATTGCTCATCATGGGCGAGGATGAGATTCTGGCCATTCTGCCTTAAAGGAGGCGAGAGATGAGACGCCGATTGTTCGGCTGCGCCGGAGTGCTGTTCTTGTTGTCGTTTGGGACGGTCCATGCAGCCGAGGCGCCGGCTTCGCCCGACGCCGATGCCGGCGCTTACGCCAAGGCCGTGGATCGGGCAATCGACTTTTTGCAGACCAAGGCCCAAGCGACCGACGGTTCATACGCGGCCTACGCCGGGCCGGGTGCGACGGCCGTGGTCACCGCCGCGGTGCTCCGTCACGGGCGCTCACCGCAAGACCCGCTCGTGGCCAAGGGCTTGAAGTATCTCGAAGGCTTCGTTCAGCCCGACGGAGCCATCTCCCTGAAAGCCAGCCTCTACCGCAACTACGAAACCAGCTTGGCGCTGGTCTGTTTCGCCGAGGCCAACCGTGACGGGCGGTACGAGAAGCTGATCGAAAATGCCGAGCGGTTTCTCAAGGCGGACCAGTGGACCGAGAACCAAGGCCTGGACAAGTCCAGCCCCAGCTTCGGCGGCGCCGGTTACGGAAAGCACAAGCGGCCGGACCTGTCGAATACGCAATTTCTGATCGACGCCCTCCGAGCGGCCGGCGCGGGGCCGGACGACGAGGCCATGCAGAAGGCATTGGCGTTCGTCTCCCGCTGCCAAAACCTGGAGAGCGAGCACAACACGCTCTCCTTCCCGGCGAAGAATCCGGACGGCGGTTTCTACTACACGCCCGCCGCCGGCGGCCAGAGCCAGGCCGGAGAAACCCCCAGCGGCGGATTGCGCAGCTACGGCTCGATGACCTACGCCGGATTGAAGAGCATGATCTACGCGGGCGTCAAGTCGGACGATCCGCGGGTAAAGGCCGCCGTCAAGTGGATCGGCCGGCACTACGATCTCGCCAGCAATCCCGGCATGGGTCAGGCCGGTCTCTATTACTACTATCACACCCTGGCCAAGGCGCTCGACGCCGCCGGCATGGAACAACTCGTCGACGCCGAGGGGAATCGGCACGATTGGCGCCGGGAACTGCTCGCCGAACTGCTCAAGCGTCAGCGTCCCGACGGTTCGTGGGTGAACGAAAACGCCCGCTGGCTCGAGGGCGAGCCGAGCCTGGTCACCGGCTACGTGTTGTTGACGCTTTCCTACTGCAAACCAGCGGCGGATAAGGAATAATGAATTTCCTGGTTCCCACGCTCCGCGTGGGAACCCCCTCGTTCCGACGCTCCGCGTCGGTGGCGGAAGACAACGCAGAGCGTTGCAGGCAGTGCGTTCCCACGGAGGACCGTGGGAACGAGGAGAAAGGAATAATGCGTTATGGAGCTATTTGAAACCATTGCCAAACGATACAGCTATCGCGGCCGGTTCACCGACGCGCCCGTGCCGCGCGAGGACTTGGAGCGGATCGTCCAGGCCGGCATCCAGGCCCCCTCGGCGAAGAACGAGCAGGTCGTCACGTTCGTGATCGTCGACGATCCGGCGCTGCTCGGACAGATCGCCGAGATCGTCGACAAGCCGGTCTGCCGCTCGGCCAAGGCGATAATCGCCTGCGTTGCCGATCCGCGGCCGGTCTTTTCGGGCATCTCGTTCGCCGTCGAGGACGGCGCGGCGGCGGTGGAAAACATGCTCCTGGCAATTACCGCGTTGGGCTATTCCAGCGTGTGGCTCGACGGGGCGTTGCGCAGCGAGGACCGCGCGGGCCGAATCGGCCGGCTGTTGGGCGTTCCACCGGATCGGACCGTCCGCATCTTGTTGCCCATCGGCGTTGCCGAACAGCCGGGTGTGCAGCGGGAAAAACTCCCCTTCCAGAGGCGCGCTTGGTTCAATCGCCATGAATAAACACATAAAGCCGCGACCGTTGGTCGTGCCACCCAAAACTGTCGCATGACGTGGATTTTCCAAACGGGCGCGACCAACGGTCGCGGCTTTATGGAAAGTCCGGATAATCCGATGCCGAAAGAACGACTCCACGCCGTCCTCGGCCCGCACGGCCAGGAACACCTGTTGGCCTTCTGGGACCGGCTCGACACGGAACAGCGCCGGTCGCTGGCGGAGCAGATCGACCGGATCGATTTCGAGCTGCTCCGCCGGCTCCACGCCGACCGCGACCGGCGGAGCAACGTGCATGAGTTGATCGCGCGGGCCGAGCCGCCGCCGGCGATTCGCTTGAGCAGTGTAGCGACCGCTGAACAAAGCGATTCCCGACGGCGCGGCGCGGAGGCGATCCGCGCCGGACGGATCGGCGCAATCCTGGTGGCCGGCGGACAAGGGACGCGGCTGGGATTCGATCGGCCAAAAGGGATGTTTCCCATCGGGCCGCTTTCGGGCAAATCGCTGTTCCAGATTCACGTCGAGAAAATCGTCGCCGCGGCCCGGCGTTACGACGCGCGGATTCCGCTCTACCTGATGACCAGCCCCGCCACGCATCGGCAAGCGGTCGAGTTTTTCGCCGCCCACGAGCGGTTCGGGCTGCCGGCCGAAGACCTGCTGATCTTCCGCCAGGGGACCATGCCCGCGGTGGACGCCGAGACCGGCCGCGTGTTGCTGGAGGACCACGGGCGAATCGCCGCCGGCCCCGACGGACACGGCGGCATGTCGGCCGCGTTGCTCCGCGGCGGCGCGCTGGACGACATCCAGCGGCGCGGCATCCAACACCTCTTCTATTTCCAGGTGGACAATCCGCTGGTCGACATCTGCGGGCCGGAGATGATCGGCCACCACCTGCTGGCCGATTCGGAACTTACGACGCAAGTCATCGCCAAGCGGGATCCGTTGGAGCGGGTGGGGAACGTTGTGCAGGTCGACGACCGCCTGTTTGTGATCGAATACAGCGACTTGCCCGACGAGGCGGCGAACCGGCGCAACCCGGACGGCTCGCTGACGATCTGGGCCGGCAGCATCGCCGTCCATGTAATCGCCGCCGAGCTGCTGCGGCGCTCCGCCGAGTCGGCCGACTCGCTGCCGTTTCACGTGGCGCGAAAGGCGGTTGCCCACCTCGACCACTCCGGCCGGCGCGTCGAGCCGTCGGAGCCGAACGCGGTGAAGTTCGAGCGGTTCATCTTCGACCTGATGCCGCAGGCACGCAATGCGATTGTGGTGGAGGTCGATCGCCGTCTGGCGTTCGCTCCGCTAAAAAATGCTTCGGGCGCGGAGCAGGATACGCCGGAGATGGTCCGCGACCAGATGGCGGCGTTGCATCGCGATTGGCTCCGCCGGGCCGGCGCGGAGGTGGACGACGAGGTAGAGGTGGAGATCAGCCCGCTCTATGCGCTAGACGCCGAGGAACTCGTGAAAAAGCTCCCGCCCGGCACGCGAGTCACGGAGCCGACGTATTTTCACCCATAAAGCCGCTTTATGTTAGGATCTGAGAAAAAATAATTGTCGGATTTGGGTGGCACGTCCCTGAGCGCAGCGAAGGGCGTGGTACACGACCAAACCACGCCCTTCGCTGCGCTCAGGGACGTGCCACCCCCAGTCGAAAGCGACAGTTATTGATTTGCCGGTCCTTACTTCTCCCCGGCCGGTCGCTGGGCCTTGAGCTTGTCCAACACCTCGGCGGGAAAGGCCGCATCGCTGGGCGCGTCTGAATGGCCGTCTTTGCCCCGTTCGCCTTCGGCCGGCTTCTCCTTCTTCTTGATTAGCTCGTCGCGGGTGAGATGGATTTTTTGGAAGACGGCGTTGGAGATGATGTAATACCAGTCGGCGAAGCGGGCGTTCAGGTCGGCCATACGCTTCTTCCCCTCGGACAGGAGTCGATCGTATTCGTCCTGCTTCCGCTTGTTGTCCCTCTCGATCCGCTCGCGTTCGGCCTTCAGTTCCGCCTCGGTTTTCTCGGCGGGTTTGGGTGGCTGGTTTTCGTCGGCCTTTTCCGTTTCGGCCTTATTATCTTCCGGCTGCTTCTCGTCGCCCTTGCTCTCTTTGGCAGGCTCCACGCCGCCTTCCTTCTTTATCTCGGGCAACGGCTCGAATTGCGGCTTGGGGATGATGTCCGGGTTGAACTCGGCCATGACGAACAGGTAGCGGTTCACTCCATTGTCGGGCTGCTTGGCTTCTTCGCCCTCCTTCGGCTTCTCGTCCTTCTTGACCGTGCTGCCGACGGCGATCTCGCCGAACCGAAGGACGTACTCGACGCCGTCCTTCATCGTCACGCGGACCTCGCCCTCGTTGGAGAATAATTCCACCCGATTTTCGAGCCTGGCTACGAAGAATCCCCTGCGGGCCAGCGATTCGACGGCCTCCCGCTGATTGGCGAAGTCGGCGGCCGCCTTCAGGTCGGCGCTCAGACCGGCCGGCTTGGGGCTGACGTCGACGATCTTCAGGTCGTCCAGCGCGATCCTCATTTCGTCGAGCTTGGCTACGTTCAACTCCTCGTCATCGGCCAGTTTCGTCGGGATCCACTTGCCTGCCTCGTACTTCCGGTCCTCGATCAGCTTCCAGTGCTGCTGGCCGTCGTCGTCGTAGGCGATCCGCACGTCTCCGCGTTGGATCAGGGCCGTGTTCAACTCATCGACCGAGTAGTCCCGAAACCACAAGCGGCGCATGTCCCAGGTCTCTATGCCCAGCAGGTTTCGCTCGATCCAGTCGTCGAACTTCGTGGAGAGTTTGGACGTGTTTATCTCGACGACGTAGATCGGGTTCTCGCCGACCTTCCGAACGTAGCGCAGCCCCGGCCGGTCGGGCACTTCCTTGCCGATCACCAGGGCCAGCAGTTCCTTGCCGTCCTTGTCTTGCATGACGATCCGCTCGCCCACGCCGGTGGCGCCGACGCGAAGCGACTTCGGGTCGGGGTCGATGACGCCGTATTCGCGCTGATCGCCCCGCTGGTCGCCGGCCACTTCGAGGATTTTCAGGCCCATCATCCCGGCCGCCGCCGATGCCACCTGGTCCTTGGCGTCGGCGGGATAGTTGTCGCGCGAGGGGATCACCCAGCGGGTTTTGCCCTTCACCTCTACCTGCTTAACCAGGAACGGATGCACCGTGGCGGTATCCTCGTCGAACTCGACGATCTCCAGACTGGTCACCGCCAACGGATCCTTGAAGTCGGGGTACAGCGGTTGCCCGCGCAGATCGTCGGGGTCCACCGCGTGCAACACCGGCCGGGTAAATACGGCCAGCAGCACCACTGCGGCGGCCACGGCCACGAATGTCAGTGTTTTCGAGATTTCGTTCATGGCGAAGTTGTTAGTTGTCAGTTTTCAGTTTTTAGAACAATTGGCGTGCGAAACCGCAAGCGGCTGGTTTACTTTCACTCTCCACTCTCCACTAATTCATCGCAAGCGCGACCGGGAGACGCCTTCCCGCTCGCGGGCGCGGCGGGTGAAAAACACGATCATCGCCACCAGCAGCGGGGGGATGGGCGGCAACAACACCGCCCACAACTTGTATTGGTCCTGAACGCGATTGACCTCCAGGTTCAACTCGGTCTCGCTTTTGTTGATTTCGCGGTCCTTGTCCCGGCGGGCTTGTTCGAGCTTGGCCTCTTTGACGCGTTCGAGATTTTGTTGCATCATCCCCAGCTCGATGGCCATCTGTTGCAGGTCGATGTTCTTGCGTTGTTTCAGTTCGGCGAGTTTTTCTTGCATCGCCTCCTCTTCCTGCTGCTCCAGCCTCTCGTATTCCTTGGTGAACCGTTCTCGGGCGTCGGTGGCTTTTTGCCGGGACTCCTTGGTCCGCTCCTCGATGCGCGCCAGCGTGCGATGGGCCGGCCGCCGCTTGCGGATATCGATGAATCGCCGATCGCCGGCCAACTCATCGAGCGCGTTAAGCACGAAGGTGACGTTGTCGAAGTCGAAGTGGATGCCGGACTCGGGCACGTTGCCCTGCTCGCGGAGCCGGAAGAAATCGCGAGAAAGCATGTCGATGTCGGGCACCAGCACGACGTCGATCTGCGATTCACGGGGTTTATTCTCCGCGTCTTTCCCGTCCGCGTCTTTTTTCTCGGGATCGGCGACCGGCGGATCGAGCGAGATTTTACCCCGGATATGCGCGGCTTCGATATACGACACGCCCGTAGGGATTTGCCGGCGGTTGGGGTTCAAGCCGCCGCGCGGTCCGTAGGGAGTCATCTGCATCAGATCGCGGTAGAGAACCGTGCCGGTTTCCTCGCCGGTTCTGACCAGTGGAACAAAATCGAACTTCGACGCGTTCAACTTGGAAAAGTGGCCCGGGAACGGGAACAGTATATGCTGCAACCCGGCGCTGATCGGGTCTTTCGGGCTGAACGGCTGATCGTTGCCGCAGCCGTCATCGACGAACACGAACTCGAGCGGAAACTGACTGAACTTCGGATACGGATTGTAGTCTTGCCAGACGACCTGGTCGTCGGGGAAATCGACACCGAGCAAGCTCCAGAGCGGTCTGATGTCGCCCTTCGGCAATGGTTGCTGCCGCATGAACATGGCGTTCATTCCGCCCGGCGGTTGGCGCGGCGCGCTGGTGGCGGGTACGCTCGGGCAAAACACCGGGGCGGGATCCTCGAAGATCGCCGTCGGCTGGCCGTCGCGGACCGTTGCGATGAAGTTTTTCATCTCTTCCGGTCCCAGCGACGACGCCTGAACGGCCAGCAGCACGTCGTACCGCTCGACGATCGGCTTGGTCGGATCGACGCGGACGACCTCGTACTGTTTTTTCAATTCGTCGATAATCGGCCAGTCGGGGTTGGCCGACATGCTTTGCATGTTGAAGCCGCCGAACAGCTTGGCGTCGGTTTCGAGCACGCCCACCTTCTTCCGTTGCTGTTGGCCGACGGTGCATATCGAGCGGACCAGTTCGTATTCGACGGGTATGCCGCGGTCGATGAAGGCGATCAGCGGCTCGCCCGATCCGCACTTCACCGCCACGTTGAGAAAGATGTAATCGACGGCCATCGCCCCGTGGCTGAGGGTGGTGACCTGGTGCGGCTCGATGCCGTAGCGGTCCTCTGCCAGCGCGGCCTCCTTGCTGAAGCGTTCGGTATTGTGGATTTCCACTTGCAGCTTGTCGCCCCCCAGGGCCTGCAATTCCCGCAGCGCGGCCAAGAGATTCAATCGGGTTTGCACGGAGGATTCAGGCACGACGGGGCTAATGAAGGCCTCGATCCGCACGGGCCGGTCAACTTTCAGGTCGCGGAGCAGCGCGCGCGTTTGCGGCGAGAGCGAACTGAGTTGCTCGCTGGTCACGTCGAGCCGCAGGTCGTGGTGGCGGAAAAGGACCACCGCACCGACGGCGACGACCACCAGGGCCAGCGTCCGCACAAGGTAGTGGCCGGCCTGTGCCCAGCGGCGCAGGCCGCTGAACCAATGGCGGCGGCCGATCAACACCATGCTCAGGTAGAGCATGACGGAGACGATCATCAGGAAGTAGGCCACCCCGGACAAGCTCAGTACGCCGTGGCTGAAGTCGTCCAGCCGGTTGCCGATGCTCCAACTCTTGACGGCCAGGATTTGTTGGCGTTCCAAGCCGCCGAGGATCGCGTCGGCCCAGGCGAGGAACACCAGCGGCAGGTTCAGCAGCACGCCCAGCACGAAACTGATGGTAATGTTGCTGGTGAGGAAGGAAGCCACCACGCCGATCGAGAGCATCGCCAGGCCCACGAGCCAGTAGCCGACGTAAGTGCCGACGAACAGCCCCACGTCCGGATTGCCCAGCCACTCCAGCACGGCGAGGTTGCAGACCAGCGAAAAGATCAGGGCGACGGTGAAGATGGCGACCGCGGCCAGATACTTGCCCAACACGATCTCGAAATCGCCGGCCGGGATGGTCAGCAGCAATTCGTCGGTCCCCTGCTTGCGCTCATCGGCCCACACGCCCATCGTGATCGAGGGGACGTAGACCAGCATGATGAACGGCAGCCAGAAGCTGAGTTGGTCGAGGTTCGCCAGGTTGTTGCTGAAGAACGCCGGCACCCAGAAGGCGGCTATCGCGCCGAGCAGCACGAACAGGCAGATGAACACGTAACCCGTCGGGTTGGCGAAGTAACTGACGAAGTTTCGTCGGAAAACGGCAAACAGCACGTTGATGTTCATAAGAACAGTGGTTAGTGGCTAGTGGTTAGTGGTTAGTGGTTAGTGGATAGTGGTTAGTGGCTAGTGGCTAGAGTAAGAAAACCAGCCGCTTGCGGTTTCGCACGCCAATCGTACTGACAACTGAAAACTGACAACTGAAAACTTCTTCACACGGCGGTCAACTCGCGGAAGCATTCGTCCAACGGGCGGCCGCCCTTGGTGAAATCTCCAATCGGGCCGTCGAAGGTCAAGCGGCCCTCGTTGATGAACAGCACCCGGCCGGCCATCGCCTCGACCTCCTGCAAGATGTGGGTCGAGAGCAAGATGGTTTTGCTCCGACCCAACTTGCGGATCGTCTCGCGGACCTCGTGAATCTGGTTGGGGTCCAATCCGGCGGTCGGCTCGTCCAGGATCAGCACGTCCGGCTCGTGCAGGAGCACTTGGGCCATGCCCACCCGCTGACAGTACCCACGGGAAAGTTTTCCGATCGGCTTGCCGATCACGCTGCCCAACGCACAGAGCTCGACCACGGCGTCGATCCGTTCCCGTTTCCGCCGCCGCGACATCCCTCGGGCGTCGGCGAAGAAACTCAACAGGGCGCGGGGTGTCATGTCGGGGTACAGAGGGCCGTTCTCGGGCAAGTAGCCGAGCCGGGCGGAACCGGCCAGCCGGTCGGCCGACATGTCGTGCCCCGCGATCCGTGACGTGCCGGCCGATGGGGCCAGATAGCCGGTCAGCAGCTTCATGGTCGTGCTCTTGCCGGCCCCGTTCGGGCCAAGGAAGGCCACCACCTCGCCCTGATGGACCTGGAAAGAAATGTCCTTGATAGCGGCGAAATCGCCGTAGTATTTCGACAGCCCTTGGGCCTCGATCATCGCGGGGCCTTGCTGTTGGGTCATCGTAAGTCGCTCCTGCTGCGGAATTTAGGCGGGAACCAACCGGCCTGCCCGTCGGGGGTATGATCGAAGGAAAGATTATAGCAGCCCGTCGCCCGCCGCCAAAGCCCCATTTCCGTCGAAATCGTTGCCCCGGCGGGGGTATTCTTGCACGTTATTCGGCCGGAGATGCGGAGGCGGGGAACGCTGATCGCCGCTGATCTTCGCTGATTGCCGGTTTCAGCGTTAATCAGCGAAGATCGGTGGAAATCGCGTCAATAGTGGGCTAGTGGTCTGTCCATCTCGACTTTACACGTTGGGTGCCACTGCTGGCTTGTCCAGCAGTGCCGGAAACACGGTTGGACAAGCCAACCGTGGCACCCGTAATTTCAACTTGGACAGACCACTAGAAGCTGGAACTGGGGATAACTTCGTCGCCGGCCCGCGTGCCCAGTGTTCTCCACACCGGCAATGCAATGGAATCGCTGATCGTCTGTGTCGATCCGTCCGTCAGCAGCGCATTCACGACACCAGGGTGATAGCTTCTGGCGGTCACGGCGGCGAAAGTCCGTTGCGTAGCGCTGCGGCCTTCTTGCTGCGAGTTGAAATCGACATCGTACTCGCGTCCGTCCGTGTGGACGTAGGCTACCGGCGTGTTCGGCGTGAAGACGGTGGTGACGCCGCTGTGATGGACTCGACCGTCGGCCCATTCCGTATGGCCCGTGTTGTCGTTGATGTTCGGCCCGAGCTTGAAACCGGCTCCGCCGGCGAGCGCTGCAAGCGCCGCTGGGGACGACGGAACCTGTGGTCCCGGATCGGCCGTGTTGCGGAAATAGGACGTGAACGCCTTGACCTCTACCGCCGCAAGCGTATGGCTCGTCCCATCGGAAATAGCGGCCGTCGTCAACCGGCCGTTAACATGGAACACACCGTCCCCGCCTTGCCCGGTTGCGGGATCCCAGACCAACCAAGTGCCGAAATTAAAACCGTAGTTTTGTGGATAAGTGTAGGGATCGCCGCTGGAATTAACGCGTACCCGATCGTTGACTTCGCTTGGACAAAGATACATCGGCATCCGCATTGTCGGCACTCCGGTCGAGAGCTGCGCGTCCCAGGCAACGTCGAGTCGCACCGCGTCGTAAGCGTTGCCTTGCTCCATGTAGGGTAGTATTCGGCCGTGAACGGACCAGGAACCGTTATTTCCGGTGAGAGTCGTGCCCGGCTGGATGCAAAAGCTGGGCGGAAACACGCCGTTGGCGGCGACGTAGTTGTGCAGCGCGATGCCGATCTGTTTGAGGTTGTTTTTGCACTGTACCTGTCTTGCCGCCTCGCGGGCCGCCTGCACCGCCGGAAGCAGCAACGCGATCAAAATCCCGATGATCGTGATCACCACCAAAAGTTCCACCAACGTAAAACCGTGTAGGCGAGAAGGCCCGTCAACGGGCCTCCACCGGCGGAGAAAAACACGCAACATCATGTCGAGCCGCCCTTTCCAGCCCGGCGTGAACGCCGGGCCTAATACCGCCTGCGGCGGAAAGGACCGTAAACGGTCCTCGGATAATCGCGGTACCAGGCAGCCTCACGTTCACCCGGCCGACGCCACCACGACGGCGATCTCCTCGTCGGTCAGGCCGTAGAGTTCGTGGACCAAGCTTCCCGGAGGTATTTGGTTATACGGTCTCGGTTGTTCTCAGCCAATGTCGAGAATTGTTTCTCGCAGACATCGGTAAAGCGAGCGACCACTCTAGGATTGATTTCCTCCTGATTTTGATAAATCCCAACCGATCGAAAGTTCAGGCCCCAGCGTTCGAATTGCATCAGGTTGATTGTCGCGTCCTTAACTTTGCCGTCATTCAATAGGGCGAAGCAAAACACTGGACGCGGCATGCCGTTGATGCGACAGTCCACTTCATACATGGCTTGCGGATCACGCTGTTCGTCATGCCATTTGAACACCGCCCGCTCTGCGGGAACAACCTCTTCCAAGAACCGCCGAAAATCATCCAGAAACGTTGAACGCACCCGTTCACGGGAAAGGAAGGATACATCCGCGACCTTCAATAGGGCTTGCACGAAGCTGTATAGCGCGTCTCCATATCGGTCCCCCGGCACGCGCAAGACCAACTCACCATCACGATCATCGACGCAGTAAGCGGCCAAGGCATTCGTGATGATCCTGCTTCGCGTGCCGTGGCGCAGGTCTTTTTCCGCAAGTTCGTAGGTGAGGTGCATGTAGGTATGCCCCTCGTCGGAGAGCACCCACCCGCTCGATTCGCGCTTCAATACGATGGAAAGGTGATCGCCGTCGTCGAACATAAAGGGCGTGAACACACGGTATCGCTGTACGCCTTCCGTGACGAGGGACACCTTCTCACATACCTTCGTTCGGAAATCGCGCTCGATGGTTTCGGCAACCATGTCGACACCTTTGGGTTAGCGGAACAGTCTGCGCTGGGGTTCGGAAGGCAACTCGAAACCGCAATCTATTATAAGGCAATCGATTGCCTCGGCCAAGTTAGAGTAACGATCCGTAGGCCGGGCGAAGGTCTCGTCCTTGTGCGGCGAATCCTGATAGCGTTCGGTGATCTCGTGGATGTGATAATCATAAAACGTCTTTGCTTCCAGAGGGTTGGTGTGCTCGTGACTCTTGCCGTTGTATCGACGCAGAATGAAGGACTTATTAGAATCGGGAAGCACGCACGCAAGGATTGCGGAGAAGTCCAGCGGATTGGTGTCTGACTGACGGACGATAATGCGGAAAGCCGAACCGTTAGCTCCGGAGACAAGCAGTTGATTCTCTTTGTGCCCGCGTTTTTGCTTCAATTGCACTAATCGACTCCGCCAATTGGCGGGCAAAGGCTTCTGCTCCTTTTTGAGCCGTTCGATGTCCGCTTCTTTCAATACTATGGGCACATCACCCCCCCGGCAAAACTGTATCTATTATCGTCACATGGGGCATAAATCCTTCATCTCTTGCCCTTCTACTTACCATTCTTCACTGTCACCTTCTCTACGATCTCGATCTCCTCGTTAGTCAGACTGTACAGTTCATAGACCAGCCGGTCGATCTGCCGGTCCGTTGCGGCGATCTGTCGTTCGATCACAGTTTTATCGTGCGCCGTCCGCGCCGCCGGCAACTTCTTGTGCAAATCCAACATCACCTCCACCAACTCCACCATCCGGCCGTGACGCAATTTGTCTTTGCGGTCGGCGAAGTCGATTGGGCGAATAGGCAGTTTTCCAACATATTGTTTAGTGCAAGTAATCCATCCGCCGCGGAATACATTGCTCAAGCTACGGAGCACCCAAAACACGATATTTGAGTTGAGCAACCCAAGAAGGTATAAAGGCGATAGAGGCAAATCGTCCGAAATGGATATTGTAAACCCACCGCTTGCCATCGGGCAGTATCCGGCCATCTTGAGCGGTAATTTGCAATATGACCCCACGTTGGCAAGCAGTGGAACCATCAATTGCGCTCGATCATGCAGATTAAGATTTCGAGGAGCACTAAAAGCGAACCACTCGGTGAACTGTTTACGCTTCAATAGTTCACGTTTTCGTCCCACCAAATACTTGAAGGCTCTCGGGAACTTTTTGCGCAGTTCTGCTTCCAAGATGACGCGGTATCCGGTTGGAGTGAGACGATATGGGAATATGACTCGTTCACCGGAGCGAGGGGAAAACCAATATCGACCAAAATCCGTTGCATATAGTGGGATTCGAAGGAGTTCTTTTTCAATTTGTACTGGATCGCCATCGCGTGTTAAGAGTTTCCCTCGTTTAGAGGACAACATGAAAACTTGGTCAGCCCCGGTGGAAGAACCACGGGAGATCATCACGGGAAGCTCTAATAGGGGCACAGAATTCTTTCTCACTCTCGTAAGGAACTCGCCGTGTTTCTTTGGTGCAAATATCCAAGGCGCGTCAGACAATTGCTTCGCACTCACAAAAAATCCGCGGGGAGGGTTTTCCCCTATCGTTTCTGGCGATAACACCGCAGCATAACGAGCAAATTCACATGATGTTCGTGACAAGAATAATAAACACGTATAGGTAGTGACCTTGGGAAAAACTTGCCCGTGACGAAAATCCACGATGTGGTCGATCGCTTGTCGTTCAGACAACATCTTCCGTAGGGGAGCACCGTAGTCAGTGGCGAAAAACTTGCCCGGAAGTATCAAGCCGAGCAACCCATTCGTATTTAACAACGAAAATCCTTTTTCGATGAAAAGCACGTAAATGTCGTAATTTCCTTTCGCGGCGGCGGCGTAGTGCTTGCCGAAGTATTCCACCGCGTCAGGTTGGGTCTTGTTCAGCGTTTGGATGCGCACGTACGGCGGGTTTCCGATCACGGCGTCGAAGCCGGCGTCTTTCCCGCGAAAGACCTCGGGAAACTCGTCTTTCCAGTCGAAAACATTGATCCGCCACCGCTCTTCTTCGTTAAAGAGGCTGAGTTGACGGCCGTTGTAGAAATCCGGGCCGATCAGCGAGTTGCCGCATTTGATGTTCCCGGCCAGGTCGGGCAAGGCCCGCTCATGGAAAACCCGCAACTGATTGTCGAGTGTTTCGCCCGACTCACCCTCCAACACCTTCAACAACAGCGACAGCTTGGTCACTTCGACCGCCTGCGGGTCGATGTCCACGCCGTAAATGTTGCCGAGCAGGATGCGTTTCTTCTCGGCGGTCGTCAGCCGCCACTCGTCGGACGGGGAGCGGTACAGTTTCGGGTGGCGGCCTCGGGCGTGTTTTTCGGCCCCGTCGGCCACGTACCAGTCGCGGTGCCAGGTCAATAGATACTCGTAAGCGCCGAGCAGGAACGAGCCGGAGCCGCAGGCCGGGTCGAGGATGCGGAGTTTTGCGGCCCGGGCGGGGGTAAATGTTGGATGGCGGATGTTGGATGGCGGATTTGAGATTTCTGATTTCTGATTTCTGATTTCTGAATGCCGATCCGCCGAACCTGAACCCCGAACCCTGAACCCTGAACCCTCATTACCGCCGACTGCCGACTGCCGACTGCCCGTTTCTTCTTCATCCTTCTCACCGCTCCCGGCACAAGTGCCGGGGCTAAACGGTGCATCCCCCGTCCCCCGCCCCCCGTCCCCCGCCCCCGTCCCCTCGCCCAACAGCCGGCCGACCGTGTGCCCAACGATGTAATCGACGATGTATGCCGGGGTGTAATAGACTCCGCCCGCCTTGCGGACCTCGGGCTTTTGCTCGACCTTCGCCCGGTGCCCCTCGGTCAGCCGGATCACCTTGCCGAGAAATTGCTCGTACACCTGGCCGAGGATTTCCGCCGGAAAGACGGAAAACTCGTAAGGGCTTTCGGGGAAGTAGAGCCGGCGGAGGATTTCCTTCAGCGGCTCGTCGTCCAGCGTCAGGCCGAGCGTCAGCTCGTCGGGCGGCCCGGGGCGGTCCCGCTCGACCGAGAAATGGAACAGGCCGGAGTTGTATCGGTCGTCCGCCCGCTGGAACAGCTCGCCCAGGCGGCGGTAAGCGGCCGGTCCGTTTTGCAGCGATTGCAGGGCGCCGTAAGATTCGATTCCGCGATCCTCGCAGATGCGCAGAAAGATCATCCGGTCGATGGTCCGTCCGACGGCGAAGTTCAGGTCGCGTTGCGAGAGGCCGGGGTTCCGCAGGGCGAAGTTTCGGGCCAGATCGGTCCGCCACGACTCGATTTCGTCCAGAAAGGCGGCGTCCACTTCGGCCGTCCCTTTCTTGATCTTCTTGCTGGAAACGAACCGCTCCAACGAGCCGCGGCGGACCGACTCGGGCGCAAGCAGCCCCACAAGCTCGTCCCAGCGCTGGACGAAGTCGGTGTACTTCAGATAAAGTGCGCGGGCCACCGACGCCTTGTCGTTCTTGTCGGGCCGGATGCGACAATCGTAAACGGCGAACTCCTCGAAGTCGGTCAGCACGCTCACCGGCAGCTTTGCCGACCAGGCGTAGCGCCGCAGTTGGTAGGCGGGGCTGATCGCCTCGCCGATATCGACCGAGGGCTTTTTGGCCTCGAGAAAAAAGGACCGCACGCCGCCGCCGGCGCGGAAACAATAGTCGGGCGCCTTGGTCCGCCCGCCGATCTTGATGGCCGCCTCGTGGATCACCTCCTTGTAGGCGTCGGCGTAGCCTCGGCGGTTGTAGACGTCCCAGCCGAGCGCCTCGAAGAGCGGGTTGATGAACTCCTCGCGGAGTTGGGCCTCGTTGTACCGGTCGGATTGGTAAACGTCCCGGTGGGCGTCGAACCGCTCGACCAGCTCGCACGCTTTCGCCGGCGCGGTCATGTGGCAATCTCCTGCTTGGTCGCAGTAATTGGCCCGCAAAAACAGCAATTTAGCCCCGGGTGAATACACCCGGGGCACGGTCTGGTGCGCCCAACCACCGCTGCCCGCCGTGTATTCACGGCGGGCTAAATGGCACTATTCCCGGACACCCTCGCGTTAATTGCAAAATACTTCACATCGCCGGACATTATACCCGGCGCAACCTATTGGGAAACAGCCACTTGGGACTTTCTTGCACGGAAATCCGGCCGGTGCGGCACAAATACAGGTAGGAGGCGCCACCGATGCGACTTACTTTGCGAACCTTATTGGCCTATCTGGATGGAATCCTCGAGCCGAACGACGCCGAGGACCTCGGCAAGAAGATCGAGGAGAGCGAATACGCCGCCGGCTTGGTGCATCGCATCCGCGACGTGATGCGGCGGCTGCGGCTCGGCGCGCCGAGCCTGACCGACCGCGGTCCGGGACTCGATCCGAACACCGTGGCCGAATATCTCGACAACACCCTGCTCTCCGAGCGGGTGACCGATTTCGAGAAGGTTTGTCTCGATTCCGACATCCACCTGGCGGAGGTCGCTTCTTCGCACCAGATTCTCGCGCTGGTCTTGGGCGAGCCGGCCGAAGTCGATCCGGCCGGCCGACAGCGGATGTATCGGCTGAAAGAGGCCGAGGGGAAAGTAAAACCGCCGCCGACGCCGGCCGCGCAGTCGGCCCCCGCCATGCCGGACGCGAAGAGACCGCCGCGATTGGACCTGGAGCCGAGCGACGTCGCCGCGGCGGGCCGGAAACCCCGGCCGAAGCCGACCGTGCCCGAATATCTCCGCGAGCCGCGAAAGAAATCGTCGTGGTGGGCGGCCGCGGCGGCAGTGCTGCTGGCGGCCTGTTTCACCGCGGTCGTGCTGATGGCCCTCGGCCAGTTCGAACCGGGAACGTCGCCGGGAAACTTTTTGGCGCGTTTGGGAGTAATCTCCGCGCCGCGGGAGGTGGCGAAACAGGGGTCGGAGGTCAGAGGTCAGGGGTCGGAGGTCAGAGGTCAGGGGTCAGAGGTCAGAGGTCAGGGGCGAGGGCTGGGCGCTTCAGTGCCCAGTGGAGTGCCCGACGAACCGGTCCCAACGCCCGCCGAGGATGTAAAGACCGAAACCAAAGGTCCGGTCCCTTCGGCGCCTCCCGAGCAGCCGGCGCCGGAGAAGTCGCCCGACGGACCAGCCGAATCGCCGGCCGAATCGCCGTCGTCGGTCGTGCCCGCGCCTACACCAAAAACCCCCGCCGTGCCGGACAAGGCGCCTGGCGCCGAGGTGGAAAAACAGCCGGAAATCCCGCCGGTCCTCGAACAGCCTCAGTTGCCGCCCGAGCCGCTCGGGCGATTGATGTCGAGCGAGCAGGTGTTGCTCAGCGACGGTGTCGAGACCGGTTGGACCCGCGTGGCGGCCAACCAGATGTTGATACCACAACAGGTGTTGGTTCCGCCGACCTATCGCGCCAAGATCGCGCTGACGATGGGCGTCACGCTGGAGATTCTCGGCGGTTCGCGCGTCGAGTTGTTGGGCAGCAGCGCGCGGGAACTGCCGGGGCTGCGCGTCCTCTACGGCCGAGTGGTGCTGATGCCGCTGGGTAAGGTCGGATCGCGCATGCGGTTGGCCTTCGGCGATCGGACCGGGACGATCGCCTTCACCGACGCCGAGACGGTGGTTGCGTTGGACGTCCGCCGCCGCCGAGTGCCGGGGACCGACCCCGAGAACGGCCCCGCGCGCGTCGTCGCCGATCTATACGCAACCACCGGCGGCATTACGTGGCGGGAGTCGGTCGAGGGCGCCGGTGGTCAGCCGCTCCGGCTGGCGCCGCGGCAGCGGTTGAGCTTCGACGCGCACTTGACCTCGGCGCCGATCGACGCGAAGGAGCTGCCGCCGTGGATCGAATCGTCGCCGGTCGGCGCCCTGGACCGCCGCGCGTCGGCGGCCATCGCGGAGGCGTTGCCGACCGACCGGCTCGCGCGGGTGGGTTTAATGGAGCTTGCCGTTTCCCGGCCGCAGAAGGAGGTCAAGTGGTTGGCGTTGCGGTGCCTGGGATACATCTGGCAGTTCGACGACGTAGTGGTGGCGTTGGACGACTCCGCCAATAAGCTGGTGTGGTCCGACTTCATCGAGGAGTTGTGCGCGGCGGTCGGCCGCGACGCCGCGACGGCCGCTGCGGTCCGCATGGCCCTGGAGAAGCAATATCCACAGCAGGCCGCCGCATTGTATCGGATGCTCTGGGGCTACAGCGACAAGGACTTGCGGGCCGGAGACGACGCCGCGTTGGTGAGGGCCTTGGACGACGACTTGCTGGCCATGCGAGTGTTGAGCTACTGGAACCTCCGGGACATCACGGGCCAAGGCGCGGCGTATCAGCCGGAACAGACGGCCGCGCGGCGACAACAATCGGTGCGGCGCTGGCGGCAGCGGCTCGCAGCGAAGGAAATTCGCTTTCAGGACGGAGTGAAGGAGGCCGGAAAAAACGTCGAGTCTCCCGCTCCCGAAAACAAATAACCCGAAGGTGTCAGGGGCTTATTCCATTTGGCCCGCCGTGAATACACGGCGGGCCGAGTTGAATAGCAAGGTAGGCCGGGTCGTGACCCGGCAATGTTGGGTGACGCGGCCGATTGCGAATGATCGCCGGGTTGCAACCCGGCCTACATTCCATAGCTTGCCCCCCTTGCCGGATTGTTTGGCGGCAGAGTATACCCCTTCCGCAGGCTAAAAACAGCCGGCAGCCGGTTAATTGAGGGTGTCGGAATTTGGCCCGGATAAACAGCAATTTAGCCCCGGGTGAATACACCCGGGGCACGGTCTGAAGCGTCCACCCACCGCTGCCCGCCGTGTATTCACGGCGGGCTAAATGGAATAAATCCCGGACATCCTCGGTTAATTGAGTATTCTTCGCCTTGATTTTCACGGGCATCGAGGGTATATTTCCCGCCCATTCGTGGAAACGAGTGGAATCGGGGACAGGTGCGATTCGGCGAGACGGCTTCGCGCGAATCGGCTTCGTATTCTTCTCGCCCGGTCGAACCCGCTACGTGCAACAGGAGGTTGCCAGAATGAGGACGGAACCGATGCCTCACGAGGTGCGCGAACTGGTCGTTCGCACGTTCCAACACCTCGACGTTGACGTCGACGGTCCTTGGGACCTCGACGAAACGATCCTGATCGACGACGGCCGCTATTCCGCCCGAACGTACAAAGCGTGCGGCCACATGGCGATGTGGCTGGTGGATATCGGCATCGTTCAGTTTTACGACGCCGCGGGGAACATGCTCCGCACGGTGAACTTGCTGGAGGAATTGGCGCCGCAGCGGATGGCGGCGTAGCCTCGCCGGCAGCCGCTCTCGTTCCCATGCCCCGCATGGGAACGCAAGCCAGTAGGGTGCGTCCGCGACGCACCGATGTTCTTGTTTGTGGTGCGTCGCGGACGCACCCTA